>JACQUA010000331.1 GCA_016210565.1 Chloroflexota bacterium | reverse complement strand
GTCTAGTTCCAATTTGTTTCCCCCTGGTACCTGTGCACGAAAAAGGGTCCTGGTTGCCGACAAAGGAATGACGAATGACGAAATTCGAATGACGAATTAATGTTCAAAATTCGAATTCCAAACCAATTGGTCATTCGTCATTCGGATTTTGAATTTCTCGTTTGGTCATTCGTCATTCGGACTTCGTCATTTCTCCATTTGATTTTTGACGTTTAACTTCTGTACCAGTTCCTTTTCCAGGTCGTACGCGGCGAATCGATGTTCTTTGAGTTTCGTCCAGTCGAAGGCGGCGCCGAGGCCGGGCAGCTTGGCCAGCTCTTCCAGCGTCCGCAGCGCTTCCTGCACCCGCTTAGAGTTGGAGCGCACCAGCGATATCAGGTCTTCCCGGTGCGGTGATTCTTCGAACTCAGCCTCGCGGCCGATATCCCCGGCGGCGTCCCGGGACGTAAGCAGTTCTTCTTGCCACGGAATGGCCGCCCGCGCCAGGTAATGGCGCGCGGCCTTTAGCTTCCTGCACAGCTCGCTGTCGTTCAGCGTGAACCGGGCGATATCTTCCAGAAGGCGCAGTCCCTCGCTGGCCCGGTTCAGATTGGCGTCAATGGCGCGCCAGACGGCGGGGACGGCCTGTTTGGAAGTGCTTTCAGGCATTGGAGCTACTCTGGCAAATGACGAATAACTAAACGGTACCACAGGCCACCGTGCCTGTGAGCCGTGATTCTAATGACGAAGTCCGAATGACGAATGACCAACCGAATGACGAATTCCGAAACTCGAATGACGAGTCAATGACGAATGATCAGGTCACAATGACGAATCAATCATCCATGTATTGGCCGGCCAAACACCGTCAAGAATGAAAACAATGGCTCACAGACACGGTGGCCTGTGGTACCGGTTTGGGGCGGCTACAGGTCCTTTATCTCCGCAGGTAGTTCGCCCTCCCGGGAGGCGGCGATCTTTTCCTTGATCTCGGCGGGCATCTCCATCCCCATTTCGCTGAACTTCTTTTCCGTCCAGCGCCCGATGTTGCGCGGGTCCTTGTAATAGTCCGCGCCGGGTCTATCGGGATCGCCCGCCTCTTCCAGACGAGTGGCCTCCGATTTATGGTAGGCGAAGCTGGAAAGGCAGCGGACCATGCCGGCGCCGCAGCACGAGGGCTCTGCTACCTCCCGGAAGCTCCGCAGGAACAGGCTGGTCTTCCGACCGCAAACGGTGCAGCGATACTCGTATACTGGCATCATGACTCCTCGTCAGCATCGTCCCCGGCCGGGACTTCGCCTTTTAGCCCTTGCAGCGTCTCGGGGGAAGGCGCTTCGCCCCGGTCCATGCTCTCGAGCACCTCCTCGTACTCCGGCGCGGTCTCCTCGTCGGTCCCTTGGCTCATCCTCCGGTTCCATTCTGCCAGGGCGCGCGGGTCGTCGGCCAGCATTCCCCTGGTGAGTTGGGGGTCTTCCAGGATGTTTTCGTAGACGTCCCTGTCTGTCCTGCCTCTCACCGAAAAGGTGGAGAAGACCTTCCGGGTTTCCGGGGACTGGCAACGCGGGCACGAAGGCGTCTCCCCGTTTCGCGGCCCCCGGACCAGGATGGAGAATTTGTGACGGCACTTCTGGCAAACGTATTCGTAAATGGGCATGGGAATGCGTCTATGTCTCCGATGCCTAACATTTTAGCACAATCGGCGGATAGGGTGGCCTTGAGTATGCCAACACAGCAGGCGTAGGGTGGGTTCGCGCACCCGCCACCCCCGTCCGGTGACCCCTGTGCGCTTAACCCACCCTACGCTACTCTCGTAGTGAGGCAAATTTCTCAAAATCTTGGCCCCAAACCCCTTGACAAAAAGTTTTTTTCGTTCTAAAATTGACTATTCCCATCGTTTTAGTGATAATTAAACATCCCGGTAGAAAGATTAAGCCAGTTCACAGTCAAGACAATTCCTGTCCTGACAACTAGCAAGCAACGGAGGAAACATCAAATGCAAGCCACGAAGACACGGGAAAACCTGGCCGCCCTGGTAGAAGGGCTCAACTTCGCCCAGAAGGTTGATCGTTCCCTGGCGCTGATCCGGGAGGCGCACCAGGAGTACGGAGACCGGCTGGTGGTCGCCAACAGCCTGGGGAAGGACTCGGTGGCCGTCTGGCACCTGGCCAGGCGGGTGAGCCCGGACATCAAGGGCTTCATCGTCACGACGCGCTTCAAACCGGCCCAGACCGTCGAATTCATGAAACAGGAAGTCGCCCGCTACCCCGAACTGCGGGTCTTCAAGAACGACGCGCCCATCCCCGACGAATTGTACTTGACCGACCCCGACCGCTGCTGCGATGTCCTGAAAGTGCAGCCGGTCCGGTGGGCCATCGAGGAAATGAACGTGGCCTGCTGGGTGACCGGCCTGCGCTGCACCGAGGGAAGAACGAGGACCGATTACCAGGAGATCGAGGAGCGGGACAAGGGCCTCATCAAGCTGAACCCCATCCTGCTGTGGCACGAGCGGGAAGTCTGGCAGTATCTCGCGCTCAACAGCGTGCCGGTCAACCCGTTGTACGCCCAGGGCTACCGGTCGCTGGGTTGCGCCCCGTGCACCCGCATTGCCAGCGACCAGAACGAGCGCGCCGGCCGCTGGGTGGGAACGAGCAAGTGCGGCGGCGAGTGCGGCATCCATACCCGGCCGCTAAAGGGGGAAAGTACCGGCGCGGCGCACTGATCCACAGACCGGTACCACCCCGATAGGTCGGGGTGAGCCACTGTTTTCATTCTTGATGGTAGGCCGACCAAGCATGCAGGATTGCCGGGAGCGACATTTATTAGTTGGGACTATATGAGCCATGAACATGAAACTGTGGAACCGAAGTACGAAGTTTGATTCCAAACAGGACTGCCCCGAGCGGCAGGCCCTGATGAAGCTCACGGGCGAACCGCCCTGCAGCGCGGTGGAGGAGATGGTGAAGAAGATAGCCAGAAACCGGCCGGAGCTTCCCCTGCCCTGGCTGGAGAAGCAGGTTTGTCACGCCCTCTATGCCGAAGAGCTGCGCCGGGGCGGCTACGTGGTGGATGTGGGGCTGGTGGGGCCCGACCTTTTCAGCCAGGACGCCGCCAGGCTCCTGGAGGAGATAAGGCCCGAGTTCGGCTACGTCTGCCAGGCGGGTGGCGCCACGAACGGCGAAGAAAAGAGAAAGGCAGAATTCGTTCCCGGGGCGGGCGCTCCAGGTCGCCCAGCGTAACTTCAGAAACGGGTGACAACTGTGCACAGAGTATCAGAGGTCCCGGTGAAACCGGATGCAGCCCCAAAACAAAACGTGCCGGAGTATGTCGAGGACTTGCCCATCGGGGAAATCGTCAGGGCGCTGAGAAGCGTCCGGTACGGATCCATTCAGATCATCGTTCAGGATTCCAGAGTGGTCCAGATCGACCGGACCGAGAAAACCAGGCTCGTCCACTGATTCCGAGGGAAAAAGACCCGGCAACGGGAATCTACAAATCTAATAACGTCCTGCTGACTGGTCATCCAGAGGCTCGGGAAAAAGGAGCAACCAATGAAAAACTGGATGGCTGGCAGAAAAATCGCGGCGGCGGTTGTGGCATCTGCGGTACTGGTCTTCGCAGCGGCTTGCGGAAACCCGACCGGTCAGAGCGGTCCTGCGGCCCCTCCCTCATCCACGAAAAGCCAGAGCACCGGCGCTAACCCCGCCTCATCCCAACTCAAAGGCAAGATCACCGTCTCCGGCGCCTGGGCCTTGTATCCCATGATGGTCCGCTGGTCTGAAGAATTTCAGAAGGTCCATCCCGGCGTGCAGTTCGATATTTCCGCGGGAGGAGCAGGTAAGGGCGCCGCCGACGCCCTCGGAGGGCTGGTGGATATCGGCATGGTCAGCAGGGATATCTTCCCGGTCGAAATCGAAAAGGGCGCGGTCTATGTGGGGTCGGCGATAGACGCCGTGGTCCCCACAGCCAACCCGGCCAATCCCTACCGGGAGCAACTCCTGGCCAACGGCGTCAAGAGACAAGCGTTCCTTGACATCTGGATTACCGGCAAGGCAACCAACTGGAAGGATATCTTCCCCGCAGCCAAAGTGATGGGCAAGACGGAGCTTCATGTTTACACCAGGAGCGACGCCGCGGGCGCTCCGGAGACCTGGGCCAAATACCTGGATAAGAAACAGGAGGACCTGTTGGGCACCGGCGTTTACGGGGATCCCGGGTTGGCGGAAACCGTCAGGAAAGACCCCCTGGGGATAGGCTTCAATAACATCGGCTTTGCTTACGACAGCAAGACCAGAAAGCAACTCGACGGCCTGCTGGTAGTACCCATCGACGTTAATGAAAACGGCAAGATCGACCCCGGGGAAACCTTCTACGATACCCTGGACGCACTGACTCAAGCCATAGCCACCAAGTCCTATCCCTGGCCTCCCGCCAGAGAATTGAACCTGGTAACTTCACGCGAGTTCAAGGGAGTTACCAAAGAGTTCGTCAAATGGGTCCTGACCGAGGGTCAGCAATTCGCCCCCGAGGCGGGCTACGTGCCGCTGGCGAAAGAGAGTGTCCGGAAGTGGCTGGAAATAGTCCGGTAACCGGGGGCCGCAACCAAATATCAAAAACCAAAATGAAAAATGACAACTCAAAATGCAAAAATGGTCTAATTAATACGAACGCACTAAATGCAGCCGCGTGAGGCTGTCATTGCGAGCGAAGCGAAGCAATCTCCCAGTTGGCTGGACATCAGGGAGATTGCTTCGTCATCCCGATGAAATCGGGATTCCTCGCAATGACCGCTTATCCTGCACAATTTCTTGCGTTCGTATTAGCTCTTGTTCATGCTCGACGCCGCCGCCATGCCAAATAGGAGACTGAAAGATACCCTCGCCGCCAGGGCTATGCTGGTAGTCACGCTCCTGGTCGCTTCCATCGTCGTCTTTATAGGAATCGGGCTTCTCTTGAAAGCGAAACCGATCTTCGAGGGGCGAAGTCTGAGCGACCTGGTATTCTCCTCAGCGTGGCGACCTTCGAAGGGAGAGTTTGGCTTCTCCCCCTTCATCATGGGGACCATCTGGGTGACCAGCCTGGCGGGAATCATTGCCTTGCCCTTGAGCATCCTCAGCGCGCTGTATCTGGCGGAATACGCCTCAGCCCCGGTGCGAGCCGTCCTGAAACCCGTGATGGATTTACTGGCGGGCATTCCGCCGGTGGTCTACGGTGTCTGGGGGCTGCTGGCCCTGTCCATCGGCGGCCTGCGCATCGGGTTCAACGTGCTGGCCGGCGGCATCGTGCTGGCTATGATGGTCATACCGGTGATCACGGCCATCTCCCAGGAAGTTTTCCGGACCGTCCCCCATGAGATCAAAGAGGCTTCGCTGGCCCTGGGCGCCACCAAATGGGAGACCGTGAAGCACGTCGTGCTGCGCGGCTCGTTTCCGGGGGTGGCTGCCGCTGCCATCCTGGGGTTCTCTCGCGCCTTAGGTGAGACCATGGCCGTCCTCATGGTGGTGGGCAATATCGCCCGGACCCCTTCTTCCGTCCTCGACCCGGCCTATCCCTTGCCGGCCCTGATCGCCAACAACTATGGCGAGATGATGTCCGTGCCGCTTTACGACTCGGCGTTAATGCTGGCCGCTTTGTTCCTGTTCCTGGTCGTTTTGATCTTCAACGTGGCCAGCAGGCTGGTCCTGAACCGGATTCAACGGAGGTGGGCATGATGGGCGCCAGGAAAAGAGAGGAGACTATTTTCAAAGGTCTCATGCTGGCTTCCGTAGGCATCGTCCTGGCTGGCCTTTCAAGCATAATCATCCTGATAACCTGGAAGGGGCTGCCAGCTTTGAACATCGCCATGATCACCCAGACGCCCACTGGGGGATACTACTTGGGCAAAGGCGGCGGCATCCTGAATGCCATCGTCGGTTCCCTCTACCTGGGAATCGGGGCCACGATACTGGCCTTCGCGTTCTCGCTCCCGATTGCGCTATTTCTTCAATCGGAATATGCCGGGAAGACGCCGCTAGCCAGCCTAGTCAGGTTATCCCTCGATGTCTTGTGGGGCATTCCTTCCATCGTCTATGGGGCCTTCGGCTTCATCATTATGCTTTATTTCGGCCTACGGGCATCGCTGCTGGGCGGGCTCGTGGCCCTAACCCTGCTGGAAATCCCCATAATGGCCAGGGCCATGGACGAAGTGATAAGGACCGTATCCCCGGATTTGAAAGAGGCTTCTTATGCCCTGGGCGCCAGCCGGCTGGAAACCTCGACCAGGGTGGTGGTCCGGCAGGTCCTGCCCGGCCTGGTGACCGCGGCGCTGCTCGCCCTGGGCAGGGGAATCGGCGATGCCGCCTCTATCTTATTTACCGCCGGCTACACCGACCGCATCCCGACTTCGCCCCTCGACCCGGTGGCATCTTTACCTCTGGCCATTTTCTTCCAGCTTGGCACGCCCTTCCCGGAGGTCCAGGCCAGGGCATATGCCTCGGCTGTGATCCTTCTGGCAATAATTCTTCTGATTGCAGTGGTTTCCCGGATTCTTTCGAAAAAGTTTACCAAATACGTCATTAAGTGAAACAAATAAGGTCCCGGATGAAGGAAACGAGCATTCGCATTCAACATCTCAATGTGGTGTATGGTGGGCATACCGCGCTGAAAGACGTCTGTTTGACCATGCCGCACCGGCAAATCACCGCCATCATCGGGGCTTCAGGCTGCGGGAAGACGACCCTCTTGAGGTCTATCAACCGGCTTATCGAGTTCACCGAGGGGGTCAGGGTGAGCGGCGAGATCTGGGTGGACGGACAGAACATTTTCTCGGCCGGCGTTGATGTTACCTCCTTAAGGAAACGGATTGGCCTTATCTCCCAGAAGCCGTCTCCCCTTCCCATGTCGGTGTTCGATAATGTGGCCTACGGCCCGCGCATCCACGGGATGAGGGACAAACGGGCGCTCGACCATGTTGTCCGTTCCTGCCTGGAGACCGCCGGGCTCTGGGACGAGGTACGGGACCGGCTTCACACCTCTGCTACCCAACTTTCGGTCGGCCAGCAGCAGCGCCTGTGCCTGGCGAGAAGCCTGGCCGTGCAGCCGGAGGTCCTGTTGTGCGACGAACCTACCTCTGCCCTGGATCCGGTTTCGTCTCAGAATATTGAAAGTAAACTTCTTGAACTGAAGAAGGACTATACCATTATCATAGTCACGCACAACATCCAGCAAGCGATGAGGCTTGCCGACCACGTGGTACATCTGTACCTGGGCGAAGTTGTCGAGCAAGGCTCGGCTAGTGAAGTGTTTCAGAAGCCAGGGGACGATAGGACCCGGGCCTATATTAACGGCAATGCTCCCTCTGAGTTCAGGGTGGACGCCGAAATAAATCTAAAAGGTAAGGATTGCCCTCTCAATTTCGTTATGGCCAAGACGGCGCTGGAGGACCTCGAAACGGGTCAGGTCCTGAAGGTCCTGATCGACTATCCCAGGGCCATAACGGAGATGCCCAGGGGCATGGAGGCCGACGGCCAGAACGTGCTCAGGGTAAGACAACTCAACAAGACTGACTGGGAAGTGATTATTCAAAAGCAATAGCACCGAGGTGGCACAGGCGTCCCCGCCTGTGGGAGTTGGAATTCCGCCGGGGCCGTAGGGACAGACCCATGCGTCTTGCCCCCCGGCGGGCGAACACACGGGTGCGCCCCTACAGTGGGCCAACGATGTCCGAAGATTTTCATCCTTCATGGTGCGCCATCGTGTCATGGAGGATTGAATCCCCGGTTCTTGCGCTCTCCGGGGTGGCCTGCTATGACCAACACACGGGCAGACCCGCTTAACGGTGACTTTCCACTTCTTCGGTCGATGCGACCTGCCCGCTGAGGACGGCCTTTCTCTTCTGCCGATTCAGCAGGACGAAGAATGCGGGTATCGCCAGGCCGAACATGGCTGCGGTAGCCAGGACTACCCAGCCGGGCTGCTGGAAACGGGTCTCGATGAACCTGTCCTCGAAGACCATCCGGGTGGCGGTGAAGGTGATGGCGAAAGCGCCCACGAAGACCAGCCATTTGAACTTGTCGATCAGGACCGAGATGAACCCGCCGGTGGTCATCAGCAGGGGCATACTGATAACCAGGCCCGCAATGAGGAGCAAGATGCTGCCGTGAGCAGCCCCGGCCACCGCTATCACGTTGTCCAGGCTCATCATGAAATCAGCCGCCAGGATCAAGATTATGGCCTGGCGGAAGTTCTTTGCTTCCCTTGTCTTCTTCTCTTCCTCAGTCCCGTTGACATCGAGTTTCAGTAGCTTGTAGGCCACCCAGACCAGCACCAGCCCGCCGATGGCGGAAATGAGGGGTATCAGCATCAACAGGGTGGCAATGGAAGTCAGCGCCATGCGCAGGCCGATGGCGCCGGCGCCCCCGATGAGAATTGCCCACTTCCTCTTTTCCCGGGGCAAGGAAGCGGCGGCCATCCCGATGACGATGGCGTTATCGCCGCTCAGGGCCAGGTCAATGAGCGTGATGTTGAGAAATCGCAGGATGAAGTCCCAGGTTAGAAAGCTGAACATTTGTTGTGTTGCTCCTGAGCTGTCGAAGCTAACCCACGGGGCCAAAAAAGAAGGGGGTCATCTTCCGGGACTTCCCTCCGAAAAGATAAACCCCCTTGGGTCCCCATTGGTAATTATCAATTGTACATGAGTCCCTTCCAGACCGCAACAACGCCAGATAATGTCATTCTGAGCTTCACTAGGCAGCGGAAGGCTGCCGGATATATGGAATGACACCGATGTCATTGAAAGCAAAGCCAAGAACCAAGAACGCTGTCATTCTGAGCGAAGCGAGCGCAGCGAGCGTAGTCGAAGAATCTTTCCTTGGTTGTGCAGCCCTGAGAAAAGACCCTTCGACTGCGCTCAGGGTGACAACGTCATTGAAAGCGAAGACGAGTCCCGATAGTATCGGGACGAGTCGAAGTCGAAGAATCCTTCGCTGCGCTCAGGACAAGTTCTTTCGGGCGGGGGGGGGGCGAAAGACCCTTCGACTGCGCTCAGGGTGACATCTTCTGAGCAACCGCCCTCCGTCGGTTCGCATGCCCGCCTCGGTATCATCCTGGGCGTTTACTTCTTCTGCCCCCGGAGAGAAACGGCCAGCATCCGGAGCAGAGCGAGGGTGCTTAGCATGAAGCGTCCGGCGAGCCTGGCGGCCATCTCCTGGTTTACCCCGGACTGGGTCATGCCGGAGTACAGGGCCTCCTGGCTGACGTTCAGGAACATGGCTATCTGCGGGCACTTCTCCTCGAGCTCCTGGCGCTCGGCCAGATTGTCCTTCACTGCTTTAGCCGCCGCTTCCTTCGGGTCGGCGGGCATGTTCTTCTGGATGATCAGCGTTTCAGCCTGTAGCAACTCCAGCCAGTTCGGTGGAAGGTCAGGGAGGCCGTCGAATTTACCCATAGTTACTCAAAATCAAAGAGCAAGAGTCAAGAATCACAATAGCAGACCAAAATGATAAGACGGTTCCCGCCGGCCGTGGCTGTTTCTGCAAAGAGTCAGGACCCCGGCGTTGCGTGCGCGCAGTCTACTTTTGCATTTTAATTTGTCATTTTTCATCTTGGTTTTTGATATTTGATTTCCTGGTTCGGCATGGCGGGTCAGGAAACCGCGTCGTCTTCTAATCTGACCGGCTGCCCGTACACGTTCTCGTAGATGATTTCCCGGAGTTCTTTCCGCGGCGGTCCCGCCGGGTTTTCGTCCGGGTAACCCAGCGGCGTCATGGCGACGACCACAGCCTCCGGGGGAAGGCTGAGGACCTTTGCCACCTCTCCGGCGTCGAACAGGCCGAGGTGGACGGTCCCGAGGCCCAATCCGTGGGCAGCGAGGGTGAGGTTCTGCATGGCGAGGCCCACATCGTACATGTACCAGTATTCGCCCTTGTCCGTCGCCGGGGAGCGTATGCCGTCTGCCGGCCTGTAAAAACCCGATAACCCCCGCTGGGCGCAGGCGACCACGGTTATGGGCGCCGTGCAGACGGCCGTGTAAGCGTAGTTGCGCCTGCCCTCCCTGGCGGCCCGGAGACATTCCGCCACCTTCAGCCTCAGATCCGGGTCGCGCACCAGCACGAATCTCCAGCACTGGAGGTTGGCCCAGGACGGCGCCCAGCGGATAGCTTCCAGGAGTTTCTCCAGGGTGGCTGGATCAATGCCCTGAGTCTTGAACCGGCGGATGCTGCGGCGGGACCTGATTGCTTCAAGAACGTCCAAAGTTTGCCTGCCTTATTCTCAGCTAACAGCTATCAGCCCGGTACCACAGGCCACCGTGCCTGTGAGAGCCGTACGAGACCGGCCCCCGCCCCGCAAGGCTAAAGCCATGGGCTACGCCTCCCCGACTCCAGCCGGCCAGCCGGTACCACAGGCCACCGTGCCTGTGAGATCTGTACCAGACCGGCCCCGTCCCCCGCAAGGCTAAAGCCGTGGGCTACACCTCCCCCCAGACTCCTAAACTATCGGCGCGTAGACGCCGGCCTTCATGATGGAGTAGCGGAGGCAGAAGCCGCCGATCAACTCGGAGGCTGCACCTGCGACAATCAACGCGGACGATGACGAAACGAACGACAGAATGCCGACCACGGCTGGAACTACCAGTCCGAGCACGACCACGCCGCCAATGAAATAGGGCGAGACCCGGCCTCTTATGACCTGCGTAACCGAGAATTTGGCTGCCGGGTTGACGTGATACGATAGCCAGAGATAGACCGCCAGCATGGTCGCCGCGATGAGGAGCATGACCCGGACGCCCGACTCCAGCGCTCCCAGGAGCGCCGCCGGGCCGCCCATTCCGGCAACCAGGCCGAGGGCCAGCCCGGCGCCGCCCAGCAGGGAATAGACGATGAACAGCAGCGGCATCAGCGCCGTGTTCCAGAAGGGAATCGCGTTCACCACTCCCAGGGCAAACCCGGTGTAGGCGATGAGAACGATGGCCGAGGCGGTGGCCAGTACCTGCAGTACGGCGTTATCCGCCGTCCAGGGAAGCCCGCTGAGGAAGGGAACGGTCGGCGCCAGTTGCAGGGCGGTAAAGATGACGAATCCCACCACGGCCATGATGCCGCGGCTTATCCACGAGGTCTGTGGCCTCAGGAAAGCGCGCCAGAACCGCAGGGGCCGGCCCAGGTAAAGAAAATGGGCGCCGCCTTTGCCTATAGCGACTACGAAGAAGGCGACAACCATGCCCGTGTAGAAATGAAAATAGGAGGAAACCAGATAGAGGCCGCCTCCCAGCCCGCCGAGGAAGAAGGCGAGCACCAGCAGGAGGCCGCGGCGTTCCGCCCATTCTCTTTCGAAGGTGAATTCGGACATATAGCTGCTGTCTATCATTTTGTTCTCCTCGGGCATGGCAACTCCGCGTAACAGTACTTATATACTCCAATTGCGCCCGCCGTGTCAAACCTCGCGGGTCAGGCGTAGGGTGGGTTAAGCGCAGCGGCGGTTTTCGGGGCAACGGGGTGGCTGCGCGAACCCACCACATCCTCGCCCCTCGAACGGCGGGTTACGCTCGCGGACTGCGGGAACACAGGCAAGTCCGTTTTTACAGGCTTCGCCCCAGGGACGGTCTGTGGCGTGTAGGCTCGCTTCACCCACGCTACGCTCTTGACGTAATTCCGCGACTCACAGGCACGGTGGCCTGTGGTACCGGTCAGCAGCCTCACTTCCCCACCGCCGAGAAGTACTGGTAGAGCCGGTTGATTATCTGGGCGTCCACTTCTTTCTCGGTGTTGGGGCTGCGGTGGGAGGTGGGGTAGGGGTCGGGACATTTTATCCTCTGCAGCGCCTCGGCGGCCGTCCAGCCGAGCTTCATGGCGGAACGCACGGCGTCCACCCACCGCCGCACGTAAGAAGCCTGCTCTTCGATATACTCCTTGCCGAAAGTATTCCGGCCGTGGCCCGGAACGATGGTGTCCACATCCAGGCTCTTGACCCATTCCAGCGAGGCCAGCCACTTCACCGGGTCGGCGTCGTGCAGGCGCGTCTTGTGGCGCCAGTTGATGTTGTCGCCGACGAAGATTACCTTCTCCTGCGGGACATGGATGGCCAGGAGGTTGGGCGAGTGGCCGCCGGTGTGGACTAACCGGACCAAGAGTCCCCCGAGATGGAGTTCGAGGGTACCTTCCCGGAAAGTGATGGCCGGCAACTTGACTTTGTAGCGGGCCATCAGCTTCAGCCCGTCCGGGTCCACCTTCTTCACCCTGGCCACCACTTCTGCCTTCGTGGTGCCGGCCATGACGTCCCTGGCCCCGCTGGTGGCAATGAGGGTCCCCGGCAGGAAGTAGTCGCCGAAGTAGTGGTCCGGGTGTCCATCTGTGTTGACCAGGTATTTGACTCTCCCTCTCGTTTCCGCCTCCTGCCTCCAGTGGACGCATTCCGTCGGCGAATCGGGGCTGTCGATCAGGATGTTCCCCTGCCTGGTGACGATCAGACCCAGGCTCGGCCCGGCGAATTCCTGGTTGACGAAGACGCTGTGACTTATCTGACGCATAACCGTTCCTCCTGGCTGTACAGAATTCGAAGATTCCAAGATTAGAAGATTCCCCCGCCCGGGACCTTTCGGAATGACGCGGCGGCGCGCCGTCGCGGGCCCCTTTGCGCCCGAACGCTGGTATTTTAAGACGTGGCGGTCCGGGAATCAAACGCGCAGGTCCCGTACCGCAGGCCACTGTGCCTGCGAGGGCCGGATATTCTGCCATGCCCGAAAACCCGGTTCCGCGGCGGCGCCACCTTTGTCGGCTTGCTATCCTTTTTGCTATAATGGGCTGCCTTTCACCGCAGTTCCGGTTGCATGTCCACATTGACCGAAGGAGAGCTTTATGCCTGACGCCACATATGACGCCATCATCGTGGGAGGGGGGAACAAGGGACTGGCCCTGGCAATGTACCTGACCCGCTACGGCAGCATGTCCGTGGCTGTCTTCGAGAAGAAGTTCGAGGCCGGAGGCGGCTGGTGCACCGACGAAGGCCCCGCCCCGGGGTTCCTGGCCGACTATCACGCCACGGCGGTGGGCATCCTGCACCACCCGACCCTGGACCGCGATTTCCCCGAGTGGGCGGAGTGGGGCGGCTCCCGCTACAACGAGGTCATGGGCACCGGCGCCATCTTCAAAGAGGACGATTCCTGCATCATCCTCTACAACCGCAAGATAGACCGCAGCCAGGAAAAGACCATGCGCTCCATTTCGGCGCTGTCCCCTCGCGACGCCGAGACCTGGGCCAATTTCCAGAAGAAGCTGGGCAAGCTGTACATGCCGGCGGAGATGGAGTGGTGCCTGACGCCCCCGCCGCCAGTGGACCAGCCCGACGCCATGGACAGGCTCCTGGCCAACCCCGAAAGCGGCTTCGATCCGACCTGGGCGGTGAAGTCCCCCCTGGACGTCTTCCGCGACTGCTTTGAGAGCGAGGCCTTCGTCTCCTTCCTGGGGCGGCTGAATATGTCCAACCTGGGCATCGCCCCGGACTGCGTCGGCACCGGCGCCCTTTCCTTGCTTTTATGTTTGAGCTGGCTGGCGCCCCGGACGGCGGGCCTGGAAGGGGGCACCCACGCCTACGCCCACGTGGCCGTCAAGATCATCCTGGCCAACGGCGGCAAGATCTTCACCGAGCACGAGGTGGACCGCGTTATAATTGAAAATGGCAGGGCCACCGGCGTCCGCCTGACCGACGGGTCGGAGGTCAAAGCCAGGAAGCTGGTGGTCAGCACCCTCGATCCGTACAACCTCTGTTTCCGTCTGATCGGCAAAGAGCACCTGGACTGGCGGCTGGCGCGGCGCGTGGCGGCCATCGAACGGCGCATGACCTGCCTGATGTGGTACACCTGGGCCTTGCAGGAGCAGCCCGACTATGTCGCCGCACAGAAGGAACCGGACATCAACAAGATCTTCTGCCTGGCGCTCACCTCCAAAGACCCGGAGGGCATCGTCCGCGAGCGGGCCTTGCGGATGCTGGGCAAGAACCCCGACGAGCTGGAGCTGACCATCATCAATCACTCATTGACGGACAGGACGCGGCAGCCCGCGGGCAAGGCCTGCCTGATGACCGAGCAGTTCGTGGTGCCCGCCGACGCCCTCAGCGAAAAAGAGTGGATCGACTACAAGAAGAAGCACGCCGAGCAGGTCATCGACATGATGAAGAAACACACCCGCAACTTTAGCCGGGACACGGTGATCGGGTGCGCCACCATCAGCCCCTATGACATCTGCCATAACCTGAACATGGCCCCAACGGGGAACTGGGCCGTGATCGACAACACCGGCAGCCAGATCGGCAAGTACCGGCCCATCCCGGAACTGGCCCGCCACCGCACCCCCATCAAGGACCTCTACGCCACCGGCTCGGCCTGGCACCCCTGGGGTTTCGCCGGCTCGTACCAGTCGTACAACTGCTACAAGATCATCGCCGAGGACTTCGGCCTGAGAAAGCCCTGGGTGGAAAAAAACGCGCCGTATTAGTCTGGAGTCGAGAGTCTGGAGTCAAGGGGGGCGTAGCCCATGGCTTTAGCCTTGCGGGGGCGGGGACGGTACCACAGGCCGCCGTGCCTGCGAGACGCAGTACCTGAACCAACGCGATAACGAATGGTCCGTCGCGGCCATGATACGAAAAGGCTTTTCACCGCAGAGGACGCCGAGGAACGGAGAGGCAAGAAGACAAGTTGGCAACGAACGGCTGAAAGCCGACAGCCGACAGCCGATAGCTTCTGCCTACTGTCCAAGAAGGGCGCTACTGCGCACCCGTAAAGGGTGCGGCTACTGGCTACTCACTACTCGCTACTCGCTACTCACTACTTCTTAACGGAGGTTTTCCATGAGTCTTTCGGTCAAGGACAAGGTTGTCATCGTAACCGGGGCGGGGCGGGGCATCGGGCAGGCCTACGCGGAAGACCTGGCCGCTGACGGCGCCAAAGTAGTCATCGCTGAAATCTCGGCCGATGACGGCGCGGCGACCGCCGCCGCCATCAAGCAGAAGGGCGGCGAGGCCATCTTCGTTCACACCGACGTGACGAAGTTCGAGAGCACGAAGAAAATGGCCGAGGACGCGGTAGCCGCCTACGGCCGCATCGACGCCATCATCAACAACGCTGCCCTCTACGGCGGGCTGAAGTCCAAGAGCCTGCTCCAGTTGGACGAGGCCGAGTGGGACCGGGTGATGGCCATCAACGTCAAGGGCATCTGGAACTGCGTGCGGGCGGTCCTGCCCCAGATGACCAAGCAGGGCAAGGGCAAGATCATCAACATCGCCTCGACGGTGGCCCTGAGGGGGACCCCCTTCATGCTGCACTATACCGCCTCCAAGGGGGCGGTCCTGGCCATGACCAAGGCGCTGGCCGTGGAGTTGCCCGTCATCACCCGGGCCAACATCACCGTCAACTCCATCTGCCCGGGCCTGACCTTCACCGAGGCCTCGATAAAGCTGCTGGAAGGACAGGACAAGGCCATAGAAGCCAATATCCGGGACCAGTGCCTCAAGAGGAAAGAGGTCGCCGAAGACCTGGTGGGCGCGGCCCATTACCTGGTGTCCGACGCCAGCGACTTCATGACCGGCGCGGCCATGGTGGTGGATGGCGGCGCGGCCAGGCATTAGGGCTTGTAGCCGCAGGCTTTACGCCTGCGGGGGCGGGGCATCGACAGGGCGTAGCCCATGCCCCCGACTGGATCGGGGGCCTGCGGGGGCGGGGCTGTAGCCGCAGGCTTTATGCCTGCGGGGGTGGGGTGTCGGCGGGGCGTAGCCCATGCCCCCGACTGGATCGGGGACTTGCGGGGGTGGGGCGTAGTAGCCGCTCCGTTCCGGTTTTCCCAACCTGTCGGCACAACGGGTGTCGCTACAAGTTATCCAGCATCCGACTTGCAGCCCCTCACGCTTGGGGGCCTTGACGAAAACCGGGGCGGGCTGTATCATTTCCCCAATTGGTTTGTCTGAACACGACTGATGCACCGCGCCCGGTGGCGCAGTGCGTCCCCGCCTGTGCGGGCCGCTATTTATCATCCTTGATGGTCCCGACTCGTCGGGATGGGTGATTGATATGAGGGGTTACCGCTTGGTGAAAGGAGAGGAGATAGATGATTGGTACTCTTCGCTGCTTAATGGCCGCCCTGGGAGTGTTCCTCCTTGTCGCCGCGTGCGCCCGGGCAGGACCCGTCACTTCCGGAGTGACCGATGCCCCAAAGACAGGCCCCCCGCAGGTGAAATCGGCCGGGGAGGAGAAATGGGACAGCGTTCTGGCCGCCGCCAGGAAAGAAGGGGAAGTCCTGGTCTACGGTAACGTAACGGCGCCGACGCGGGACGCCCTGATGCGCGGCTTCAAGGACAAGTTCGGGATCGGGATAGACATCCTGGTGCTCCTGGGGGCCGAAGGCGCCCCCAGGATCGCCCGCGAGTACCGGGCGGGCATCCAGAGCGCGGACTTTCTGATCGCGGGCACTTCCACTCCGCTGACTTTCCTCAAGCCTGAAAACTTTGCGCAGCCCCTGGAGCCTTTGCTGACCCTGCCCGAGGTCAGGGACGGGAAAGCCTGGGCCGATGGCAAGCCGCCCTTCGCCGACAAAGAGACTATTACCCTCGGTCTGATGAGGGGTTACGTGCCGGGAATAATGCGCAACACGGACCTGGTGAAGGAGGGCGAAATCGCCTCCTACAAAGACCTCCTCCGGCCTCAGTGGAAGGGAAAAGCCGCGATGTATGACCCGACGGTGGCGGGGGCCGGGGCGACAGGCCTGATGAGCCTGGCAGCCCTCTGGGGCAAGCAGGCCGCCCTGGACTACCTGCGTGACCTGCTGGCCAACGAAACCACCGCCACCCGGGACTACCGACTCCTGATGGAATGGGTGGCCCGGGGGAAGTACCATGTTTCCCTGTGGGAAAGGTACGAGACGATAGTCGAGTTCCTGGCCCTCGGCGCCCCGGTAGCACCGGTCAAACTGCTCGAACCGGGGGTATACTCCGCCAGCGCCTCCGGTGTGGCCATGCCCGTCCGGCCGGCCCACCCCAATGCCGCCATCGTCTTCCTGAACTGGTTGCTGTCGAGGGAGGGACAGACACTCTACTCCCGCACGGTGGGCATGCCCAGCTACCGGCTGGATGTCCCCGTGCCAGACAGTGTGCCGAAGGTCCTCCTGTCGCCGCCTGGCGAGACCCCTTACGCCTCCGATACCGAAGAGAGCGTCCTGGAGAAGACGAAGCTGACCGCCGACGCCGCGAGGATGGTGAGCGCGCTGACGAAATAGGTCTTACGTCCCCGACTTGGATCGGGGGCTTGCCGGGGCGGGGTGTAGCCGCAGGCTTTACGCCTGCGGGGGCGGGGCGTAGCCGCAGGCTTTACGCCTGCGGGGGCGGGGAAGACCAATGCAAGGTGGGTTGAGCGTCCCGATTGTATCGGGACGCTCAACCCACCATTTCCCCGTTGGCGCGGACGGGTGCTCAGCCTGCGGGGGCCCGGCGCAACGATGTAACAAAGGTCCGAACGGGCCGTTTTCTGAAACGGTTGCGATACGGCAATCTGATCGCAGTCTTTTCAGATAATGGAAACATTTGCGGGAGACAAACATGTCACCAATATCACCGGGAACTATGGGGCGGGCGCTGCTGGCAGCGCTGGCCATAATAATCGCGGCCGGCATTCCGGCGTCTTCCGGCCCGTTATTGCCGGAGCCTCTGCCCGGCAGCTACGGGATTCCTGCGGCCGCTTCCGTTTCAAACCTCGAAACCATGTCCACCCAGGCCGTGCTCTTCAACAGCCTGTATGCAGGAAGAGAAAAAGACCTGGCCTCCCTGAGCGACCAGGACCGGGCTTTTCTGGCCGCCGCGTCAATTCACGCTAATAGCTTTGCCCCATCCTCAGAACCGGCGCTCGTAGACCTGCTGGGACGCTCCGGCGGCACGTTGTCTTCCATGGCTACCGCCGCCTACTCAGGTAGAAGCTGGGGTTATTCCGCCCGGGCGCCGGCGCTTATCAGCGCCGGCCATGAGTCGCTGGACTCCCTGTATACCAGTCCTCTCATTCTGGACCTAAAAGGGGACGGATCTCTGCCCGTTGCCGGCGGCATCGCCCCCCCTCACCCCGGCCTTTTCGATAGATCGAGACATACCCTCTTCGATATTGACGGCGATGGTTATCCCGACCTGACGGAGTGGGTCGGCCCCGAAGTGGGAATTCTCGTGTTGCCCGTCAGCGGCAGGATAGTCGAAAGCGGCGGGGTTCTAACATGGTCGGGACCGATCTCCGCCCTCGACCTGATCGGCAATGCCGGCGGCTACCGCAGCGGCTTCGAGCACCTTTCCATCCTTGATGCCAATGGCGATGGCGCCGTCAACGGCCAGGAACTCATCCCGCTCTTTGTCTGGAGGGATGACAATGAGAACGGCAGGCCCGAGGCGGGAGAGATACTCAGGCCGGCTGATTTGCAGATCGAATCCCTCAGCCTGGAGCACCGCGGTCACGAGGGCTCTTATGTCAGGGGTGGGCAGTCCCTGAAAATGTGGGACTGGTGGCCGACTTTCCTCCTGGCAAAACCGTCGTCGCCGCCGGGCGACTTGCCAGCCTCCGCGGCGACGGCAGAAAAGAAGCTGGCCATCCGGCAGTTGTTGACCGGGACCGGCGGGCCCGACCTTACTGCCGACATTGAGACCGCCAGGCAGGGGGAGGCCGATTTCATTCCCCGGCAGAAACTTCAGTCCCTCGGATTCAACTGGTCCGAAAGTTCCCTGGCGCTGCTTTCTCCCGACGCGGGAAAAATCGTCCTGATGGACTTCCATCCGGCGCCGCCGCACATAACCCGTCTCTGGGTCCTGGAAAAAACGGGGAACAAAAAATTCCGGGTCCTGCGGTTTCCGCTCGCCGGCCATCCCGCAACCAACGCCGTTTTCAGCGCCGACAGCAGGGAAATCCTGGTCACCACCAACAATGGCACGTTTTTCTATCTGATTCGGACTGGTCCGTCGCCAACCAGACATATTCTCCAGTTCAACGAAAGCGACCTGAATTTCCGGATGGTCTACGGGGCGGCTGTTTCCCACGAGGGCCGCTTCTATCTGCCGGGCTATTTCAACGATGGCCGTCGGACTTATGATTCGCTGGCCCGGCTGACGGTCTCCGACAACAGGTTTTCCCTGGAGCCCTTTGCCGATGTTAACTGGCTCCTGGGGAAGCGTCTCACGGAGCCCGGCATGGACAGTCCTTACGCCGTTTCCATCCAGGCGCCGGACCTGTCGTACGCCCTGGCGAAGAATGCCGATGGGAAGCACCTGGTGCTGGCCATTACCGGCCGGGACCCGCAACGCGGTAAGGTGATAGTGATCGGCTCCTATTCAAAGGTTTTGGCGGTGTCAGCCAACGGCCGCGCCATCGAATATGTTGTCGCAGCGGAGACGGGTCACCGGATCTTCCTGGCCCGTGTTGCGGACGACCGGGTAGCGCGCCTGGAAACGATCAACTTCGGGGGTCCGGCCAACTACGCCGAACTGGCCGCCGGCGGGCGGACCCCGGCCTGGGGCGAGTTCGACTGGGTCAACGGCATTTTTCGGTACTGGTATGCCGGCCCCCGGTTAGAGCCCCGGCTCATCCTGGAAACCAGGGCTACGCCCGGAGCATTCCGGGTTTCTTCCCGCCAGGATGGCTGGAGCCTCCAGACGCACGACGGCCTGTACGCCGGACGCTTCGGCCGGTAGAAGCAAGACCGCCCGCGAGGCGCTCTTGTTCAACTTTCTCGTTCTTTAGATCAAATACACTGCCGAGACGTCGAAAGCGTCTTCTGCCGTTCCCTGCCGGCTACCGTCGTTGAAAACGCAGGGCTCGTATTTTTCATGACTGTACGTGTAGAAAGCCATCGACCAGCGGTCCTCGTCACCGAAATAGCGCAGACGGCAGAGGTGTGTCGGCGTGTTGCGCAAGCGTTCGATGTGTTCCTCACGGGATTCCCCGTGCCCTTCAAGATCATGCCCTTCGGGAACACAAGGTTCCGTATAGGCATCGATATAGCAGAACCGTCCCCGAAAGCGAACGTCGATCCGGTTGTACTTGCTCGCGTAGAGCTTCCGGGCATGGTCCAGGATGCGCTCACTAATCCTGGACTTGACGGCATCGGAAATGGTCTTCCCTCCAGATTGGGGACGGTAGACCCACATTTTTCTCGGCATCAGTAGCTCCTTCCTCGGAAGATGTCATTGCGAGTCCCGATTTCATCGGGACGAAGCAATCTCCTGGCCTGTTCAGCCAACTGGTCCGCCTTGTCCCGACCTGTCGTCCCGATGCATCGGGACGACAGGTCGGGACAGGGCTGGTGCAGCCAGGGCAGCCCGGCCCGGTCGCCGGGTTTCAGAATCGACACGCCCTCTCCGACCCGGTCAACGACCCCCACGACCTGATGGCCTGGTATCAAAGGCAACTGCCGGGTAGCCAGCTCACCCTCGACAATGTGAAGGTCGGTGTGGCAGATGGCGCATGCCGATTATGCTCGGGATTGCCCACTTAGCGGAATGAACATCTCCTGGACGCGGGATCTCCACATTCACACGGTTCGATTGGGGATCCCTCATTCGTCTCGATGCAAGGGTCCTTACGATCCTATACACCAGACTGCCCGCCAGTCAATAAATCAGCCTTTCGGCTCAGGCAATCTTTCCGCCTGCCCGAGCCGCGTTAATCGCGTCAATGATCGCTTGTTTCTCTTGCTGCTCGGCAAACCACCAGTTAGTACTCCATACATGGTGAACAGACCACCCCCGGTTCTTAAGAATACGTCCTCTGGCTCGGTCTCGTGTGCGGGCCACAAGCGAATTGTGGTAGCTGGCCCCGTCGCACTCAATCGCCAACAAATTTCTGCCTCTTTCCTTAACCACAATGTCCAATCGGAACCTGCCATCACCGTATTGACATTCGATCTCGAAACCCTCGTTTTCGAGAAACTCCACAACCTGCTCCTCAAATGGAGACTCGCAATGGACAACATTCGACACGCCATCTTTTTGTTTCTCGAACCTTCTGCTCCCGATGCCGAAGTTTCGGACCTGTTGGGATGCCTCCAGGTCGGTCAGAAAAGCTTTCAGACATTTGAAGCCGTTGCTTTGCGCACCGCTTGCGGCGAGATCCGCCGCTCTCAAAGAAGACACCACTATCATGCCGTTTCGAGACCGTGTGATGGCGACATTAAGTCGGCGTTCTCCTCCGCTCTTAGTCAGCGGTCCAAGTACATTGGCGCTGAACTGCCCGGCTGGGTTCTTCCCGTAGGTCAAACTCAATATGATTCGGTCCATCTCATCCCCCTGGACCGTTTCCAAATTTCTAAGAAAGAACTTCCTCTCATCGCTACAAAAACCCTGAACCTTCGGTGGCGTTGCTTGGAGCAATTCGTCTATTAACTCCATCTGAGGAATATTCATGGTAACCACTCCAAGCGACTTCTCCGGGTAATCACGCACGTGGAGTTCGATTAGTTTGACGACCTCCCTTGCCTCGACGGGATTGTTCCTTTGACCAGCCGTTTCCGAATAGGTTGCACCGGGCACGTGGTGCAAACGGCGACCAATTCCGCTAATGTGGGCCGGAGGATACATTTCCAACCGGCCTGTTCCCGGTTTTCCTGGTTCTCGGCTGTAGAACCAATCATTGGAAAAACGAATCAGGTCCGGCGTCTCGCTCCTGTAGTGCGACATCAACATGACATGGGTCTTAGCATCTTCAAAGACGCCGGCGAATTCGTCGAGGAGGCTCTCGCTGATGCCAAAATCTTGAGATTCTGTCTCGGCATCCAAGTTGGCGAAACTCGAAAAGAAGTCAGTGGGCGGCAATTGGTTCTTGTCCCCCACAATAATGACCTGTTTGCCAAACGCCATCGAGAGCAGCCCGTCCAGGACTCGGATCTGGGAAGCCTCATCGAAAACGACCATGTCGAATGGCACACCGTATCTCTCAAAGATATCGGAATTTGACGGCCTGTTTTCGTCTTTGCCACAAAGTAGGTTCGCAAGGGAGGTCGGACTCATCATCCAGCACGGCTTCGCTGCGATCAAATAGTCGAGGTGGGCAGCTATTAACTCGCGGACCGTGCCCCGGATGCGCTGCAAGCCCAAGAGCCGTCGAAGTCCAGTTTCACTGGATGCGGCTGATAGGCTCGCCTCCTGAATGGCCTGCCGCAGTCGGCCCTTCAAATGATCCAGTAACCAAGACGCAAGGTGTTCATCCTGTTCTGCAAAAGAAGAGAGAGTCTGCCTAAGCTCCGGTCCTTGCGGCCTTGCAATCGGGTCACACAACCGAAGCAGGTTGAAACAGAAAAGTCTTTCTGCGCGGTCGGGTTGCACACTGCCGTCCACAATCTTGTCCCAAAGTGCTTCCAATTCAGGAAATGCTGACAGTTTCTTCCGCCACCGCCTCTTCTCCAACCACAGGGGATGACGCGGCAACTCTTGGAGCATCTGGCCGAGCAATTCTCCGAGCCGATGGTAGTCGTTCAGGCTGCCGAACGGCCAGAGAAGGGAGGCACCGTCGCCGAGATCTTCCAGATCCCCCTCGAAGAAGTCGTCCAGCTTCTTCGTCGCTTCTTTCATCAAGACTTCGTGGTTTCTCAGGCGATCCCGCAGTCTTACCCACAACAAGCTGTCGACATCGAGTTTCTGCTTGCCCCGCAACTTCTCAAACTTGTCACGCCATACTAGCACTTTGCGAAGGAATTCCCAGTCAGGATCTGATTTACCATGACCCTGAAGGTCCAAGTATTTTGTCAGCGGGGCAAGGTTCTGCTGACAGTGAAGAAATTCCTTCTGCGCCCCAAAAGACGCCAAGACGGACTGCGTGCGATCCCCGTCTTGGCTTTCGTTGGATTTCAGGAAATCTAAAATATGCTGCCGTGACCGGTCAAGAGACTTTGACGCGGCGTCCAAGTCATCGGAACGTTTGTCAGGGAGCACCAGCCCGTCAATTTCAGACAAAAGGGCCTCAACTTGCAAGAGAACACTCGGATTTGGTGATTCCCAAAAAGTTTGCCAGTGAATGCTGCCCACCTCAAATAGGTCATTCCGTTCACGCCATTGCTCAACGAGAGCGGCGGCATTACTAAGGCGTCTCACATCGTCATGCTCGACAAGTATCTCAGCATATCCAGCTTCGTGTGCTATGGCGAGATAATGTTCGGTCAGGTGCTTCAAGACTGCGTGGGCCTCGGCGCTTGCGCGCAATGACCTCAGCATGCCTTGTGCGGCCACTGCGTGAAGTGTGACTTCGCGCCACCTCTTGAATCCACGAAGTGGGATACTTGGATATGCTTGCTGCAGTGCATACTTGCACTTTCTGTCGTCCACAAACCTAAGGCAGTAACTCACCCAATTGAACCCGTGTTCTGACATGGCCTCGACATGTTTCCAGTGCGTTGCGGCTATTCGTTCCAGGGCTGCAAAGTGCGAAGGCAATGGCGCTGTCTTTTCGTGGCTGATGCACGCTCTCAGGTTGCGCCTCCAGCCGTCAACGAGTAGAACAGGATGGACTGAAGCATTCCACCAGGCACGAGGAATTAACCCCCCGAACTTACCCAGGCTGAGAACAGCTTGAAGCTGCGCCCGGCGCACCTTCAGCAATGGTGAATACACCAGTCCAATCTGATCGCATAGCCGGAGATACCTGTTTTGGCTTTCCTCAATCTTTGCCTGACAATTCTTATGATGAACTTCTCGCTGGGACAGGTCATTCCAGGATACTGCGGCTTCGGCAGCCAGCAAGCCTTTAGCTGCTTCTTCCGCCTCGGCAGTGCAAGGTTTAGTCAGATCCATGGGGTGGCGGGCCACCAGCAAACTATGGCGTTTGTCCCACTCCAGTTTCAAGTGACCGAGCTCAGAAAGACTGAGTTGATAATTGCCGAGAACTTTTGGATGGCAATCCGGTTTCTCCAGGACGGCCACGATTAGCGCGAGAATATCGGAGATGTTCTGGCCTGACCCAATGGGAAGTTCAATGCCAACGGAAGCTGCCATCTCCTTCACATCATCCAAAGATTGGACCTCTGCCAGGATGTCATTCGCCAGATCCATCACCTCGTTGGCAGCGTTAGGATTATCGTTGAAGGCCTCGGCTCGCACCTGGTTCCACACATTCTTGGAGTCGCTTACGATTTCAGCAAGTTCGGGCCATTGGGCGATGCTTTGAAGTAACTTGGCCAGCCGCTCTTTTGATAAAGATTGCCAGTTGGTGACCGGAATAGTCGGCACGTCCCTCAGTTCCTTACGCAACTGAATTAGCCCGGCCAGAGCCTGTCGCTTCGCTACCGGCAATGAAGGGTGGGCAACGGCGCGTCCAAATTTGACACGCTCGTTCAAAATCTTCCGCGTTTCGCGCAGTTGCTCCAGTGGGTAGCGAGATGGCATGGTTCGAGCGGGAGAAAAGCTATCTACCGGAAACTTCTCAGTTGCTTGCTTGAGAAACTCACGTTTGTCCAGGTCCTCATCATGGAGATTGAGCAAGGCGGGTTTGATGCCGCAATCATTGAGGCGTTCCTCAACTTGGACAATAGCCGCCCTCTTGTCGCAGACGAGCAAGACCCTGAGCCCTCTGTAGATGGCATTGCTGATGATATTGGCGATGGTCTGCGACTTGCCCGTTCCGGGAGGACCTTCAACCTGTAAACAACAACGTTTGTCGGAAAGTTGGACAACGCGCAGCTGGTGATCATCACATGGAAGAACCAGACCCAGGTCCTCGATTTCGTCATCGGTGATCTCACCCAGATCGACACTCGCCACTCTCCCACCACAGATCTTTGCCTGAATAACCGGATTATGCGCCAGTGCCTGCCGTAGCGAAGGCTCCGTCAGCCGCTGCTGAAGAACCATTTGCTGGCTACTAAACAGCCCCACGTAGCAATCAGTCCCAACAACCGATGCACGATTTCCAAGTTGTGCTCTCACCCAACCGATGGCTCTCACCGGGTTGTCCGATAGACCGGCGACAACTGTGATGCCGAAGGCACGTAAGTGCGCCTGCAGCACTGGGTTAATTTGCCAGACATCTTCGTCGGAAACCCTGACCCTGATTTTGTCCCCACTAATCTCCAGA
Source organism: Chloroflexota bacterium (assembly GCA_016210565.1). Classification (GTDB taxonomy): domain Bacteria; phylum Chloroflexota; class Dehalococcoidia; order JACQUA01; family JACQUA01; genus JACQUA01. Next base: position 2,157 of record JACQUA010000331.1, on the reverse strand, counting down.
GAAGCTCGTTTGAGGCAGACGGGGAATAGAGCGGCTCGCGGTTGCTGGCCCTCGCCCCCAGCAATAGTAATGTCAACGGTACCGATGCAAATAAAGGCGCAATGTTCGCCGCGTTCCCGAATTCGTGTCTGGTAATTCTTATAGAGATTACGAACTATTGGGTCGCTGTTGGTCCCGATCAGAAGGTTGCCCCCGCCGGCAATCGAGTTGAATTCATCTGGCTGCAAGAGCCGAAACCGTTTGAAGGGCATCTTGACAAGCGGGTTGTTTAGCCCCTGAATGGTGGACTGTTTGAGCCACTTCTCCAGATACTGAATAAAAGTCTCACTCAAATCTGTCTCACCTCCACGTTGCCTTTAGTTTCCAACATCGTGCATTCAGGAAAGTACAGAAAGTAAAACGTATCACAGCCGAAACCAGAAGAACTTTGCAAGTATATCATATCGACTGGAAGTGCGCGACGCGTGGACAGAGGCAACTGACGCGAATACGTTGACAGATATGCCATCCGCGAACGAAAATATGATGAAGGCCACAACTTCTTCCCCCCAAGTTCCCGGCCCGCGTTTAGCGACATCTCTCACGGAGCAAATCGACACTGTTGATAAGCCAACTCTCACGAGCAGGGGCGTCTGTGGTACCATTCAACGTGATGGTGCCGTAACTGGTCAATGACCGTATTCAAACGGCTACAGCGTCCTCGGATTGGTGTAAAATACCGCGTGGCGCTAATTCGGGGTCAGGGACGACCTGGGAGACGGACACCAGGATTACGGGCCGGCGAGCCCGCGTCACGGACTGGAGGTACACCCCCATCTTTGAAACCAAATACATCGACGTAAACGGCATCCGGACCCGGTACCTGGAGGCTGGCCGGGGGGAGACGCTGCTCCTGATGCACGGCGCCCATTTCGGCCTGGCTTCCTGCGCCAATGTCTGGGACCGGAACATCGGGCTGCTCGCCAGGGACTTTCACGTCCTGGCTATAGACAAGATCGGCCTGGGCTTTACCGACAACCCGAAAGACGATAAGGACTATGTCATCGGCAGCGCCGTGGGACACGCCCATGGTTTTCTCCGGGCGCTGAAAACAGGTCCGGCGCACGTCGCCGGGCACTCCCGCGGCGGCTTCCAGGCCTGTCGCCTGGCCCTGGAACATCCCGAATCCGTGAAGACCCTGACCATCGTCAACAGCGGCAGCATGACTATCCGGTCCATCCCCATGTCGATTCACGACATCATCGGCAGGGAAATTCCCCGGATAGACGATCCCAGGGAACGGTTCCGGCATAAGCTGGCCGATTACTCTTACAGCCAGGAGCACCTGACCGACGGGTTCATCGACATCCTTCTGGAAATCGCGGCCCTGCCCAAGTCGAAGGAAGCCGCGGCCAAAATGGAGGCCGGCCTGAAGCGCCAGTTCAGGGAAGACCTCGCCGCCAGGCAGAAAGAGACGCAGGAGTGGATCAAAGCGGGCCGGCTGAAAGCCCCCACCCTTTTGGTCTGGGGCGCCGACGACCCGGCAGCCAAACTGGAGCCGGTGGGCATGGACGTAATGCGTCTGGTCTTCGCGGCCGTGCCCCGCGCCCGGATGTGCATCATCAATCAGGCCGGTCATTTCTCCTTCAGGGAGCAGCCCGAGGCCTTCGTCGCGGCGTTAACCGGTTTTATCAAGTCAACGCCCGGAGGACTGCCGTTGCCGGGTGACTATTACAAAAGCAACAATAAATACCGCATCTGGTAACGCCGACAACAAGGGGACGCTTTCACCACAGAGGACACCGAGGCTCACAGAGGCTCGTTATTGCCCTTGCGCTCTCCCCTTTGCGTTCCTTTGTGGCCTTTGCGGTGAAAACCCTGCCCCCTGCGTTTGTCAGCATGCAACATTTATTGCCTTTGTATTTAGTACATCGCAACGGGTCGGCGCCGATCGCCCCTTTCCATGGAGTTGTCAGCGTTATGATTATGTTAACATATCCATAAAACAATCGGCCATCCCGACGAGTCGGGACAATAAACGATGAAAATGTCATTCTGAGCGAAGACGAGCGCCAGCGAGTCGGAGTCGAAGAACCTTTCGGATGGGTGGAGACGAAAGACCCTTCGACTGCCCCTTCGCTTCGCTCAGGGCTCCGTCTCAGGGTGACATTTTCAGAG
>JACQUA010000324.1 GCA_016210565.1 Chloroflexota bacterium | reverse complement strand
GCAGTGAAACCAAGTACTTCCGGGGAGCCAATCCCCATTGTGATTATAACGGCTCCTATTTGATTCCGTTGCTCAAGGAAGTCCAGGGTCAGGTGACCCTGGGAGGTCCCGTGGAGAGAGGCTTAATCACCCAGCAGGATTACGCTACCCTTATGGAGGCGACCAATTACTGGAAGGGTAAAACGCCGGTCGATAGGGCCAGGGAGGTGGCAAAAGCCGCTATGGGCAACTGGTATGACGACATGGTGGAGGCAGGTACCGTGCCTTACGAAACCCAGGCGCCAACTCCCGAATATGTTAAAGACGAAAGGTTAGTCAACGAAGGCCTGAGTAGTTTCATCGCTGAGGCGGAAGGGCGGATACAGGAATGGGTAGCTAATAAAGAGGACGATGTGGAGAAGCTCTATTTCTGGGAGGCGGTCATCATTGCCCTCCAGTCGGCGATTACCCTGGCCAGACGATATTCCAAGCTGGCGAAGGATATGGCCGCGGTGGAGCAGGACCCCGAGTGGCGGGCCGAGCTGGAGGAGATCGCTGAGATATGCCAGAGGGTGCCGGAACACCCGGCGCGAACCTTCCGGGAGGCCCTCCAGAGCATGGTGTTGGTCCGTGTAGCAGCGAAGCAACAGAAGGGCTGTGTAGGGAGCGGGGCTTTGGGCCGGGCTGACCAGTATCTTTACCCCTTTTTCAAGCGGGACCTGGACGAAGGCCGGCTCACCCTGGAAAAGGCAGCCGATCTGGTGAGTGACCTGCTTTTATATTTGAACCGTCAAGAAAAAGTATCGGATATAATCCGCGGGGAGTCGCAGCAGAAGGGGAATCCGTCTCACATTAGCCTGGGTGGGCCGAACAAGCAGGGGGAGGATGCCAGCAACGAACTGAGCTACTTTGTTCTGCACGTAAGGGGGCTGACGAAGTATATCGAGCCGCACGTTGCTTTCCGCTGGCATAAAGAAACACCTCAGTGGCTGATGCGTAAGGCCCTGGAAACCAACCTGCGCATAGGGGGCGGGGTGCCTCAGTTCGTTAACTCTGAGCACGTCATCCGTTTCTATACGGAAAGGGGGGTGCCCCTGGAGAACGCACGCTGCTTTCAGAACCTTTGCTCCGAGCTGTTTCCAGGGGACTGGGCTATCCCCATGAGGATGGGGTACATAAATGTCGCGTTGTATATCGACCTGGCGCTGCACGATGGTGTAGCCTCGAAGACCGGGAAGCGGCTTGGCATCCACACCGGTGACCCGAGACAGTTCACCACTTTTGACCAGTTCTATGATGCCTTCAAGAAACAGTATGAGTATGTGACGCGAAGGCTATGCTGGCATGACCGCCTGGTGGACCGGGTCACGGCAGAGATGCACCGGCATCCCCTGGCTTCCGCCCTTTTGCCGGGCTGCCTGGAGAAGGGCAGGGATTTTGTGGCCGGCGGCCTCCCTCATTATGATTGCTGGATGAAAAAAGACCGCGGCTTTATACCCGCCGCGGATTCCCTTATGGCCATAAAGAAGCTGGTCTATGACGACAAAAGAGTCAGCATGGGAGAGCTTCTGGAAGCGCTGGATGCCAACTTCGAGGGCGAGAGAGGAGAAGCCATAAGGCAACTGTGCCTGGCGGCGCCCAAATATGGCAACGATGTGGATGAGGTGGATGGGATGGTCCGTGATGTGGGCAAGTTCAGCGCCGGGGTCATCATGTCGGAGAAGAACATCTTTGGCGAGCCTTACATAGTTATTCGCAACGGGGTAGCCTGGCATTACCTGGCAGGGAAGCGCCTGTCGGCCCTGCCCAACGGGCGCAAGGCCGGGGAGCCACTGACGGATGGTTCATTGTCAGCCACGCCGGGGATGGACCGGAACGGCCCTACCGCCTTGCTCAATTCGGCCTTGAAAGCGGACTTTAAGGAGGCAGTTGCGTCTGTTCTCAACTTGAGGTTTTCGGCGCCTCTCCTGCAGAGCATTGAGCTGCGGGACAAGGTGGCTCGTCTTACGGAAAGCTACTTCAGGAGAGGCGGGAGCTACATCCAGTACAACATCCTGGATGCAGAGTCGTTGCGCGAGGCCAAGCGCCGCCCTGAAAAATACAGGGATTTGATAGTCAGGGTCG
>JACQUA010000333.1 GCA_016210565.1 Chloroflexota bacterium | reverse complement strand
GCTAAAAGCTTCGACTTATTTGGGGGATTCTGTAAAGCCGCCAAGATTCCAGCGGAACGCGACAGGATGAATTTTGTTCAGGTGGCCGAGGTTCGCCTTGGCATTGGGTGGGCTGATTGCTCCTTCGCGTCGGATGCAGAAATAGCATCGGTGCTTTGAGAATCAGTATGGACTTCCGCATCGCTGACACCTTCACCGGCAGTCTCGCACGCCTGACCGGCGACGAGCAGAAGGCGGTGAAGACCACGGCCTTCGACTTGCAGATTAACCCGGCAAGTTCGGGACTGAGCTTTCACAAGCTAGAAAAGGCTAAAGACAAGAACTTCTCGTCTGTGCGCGTGAGCGGCAACATCCGGTTAATCGTCCACAAGACTGAAGGCAGCCTTCTGCTCTGCTATGTCGATCACCATGACAAAGCCTACCAATGGGCTGAGCGGCGAAAGCTGGAGATGCACCCGAAGACCGGGGCCGCGCAGTTGGTGGAAATCCGCGAGACAGTGAAAGAGGTCGTTGTCCCGGTCTATGTGCAGGCGGAGTTGCCCACTCATCCCAAGCCGCGCTTGTTCGCCGACAAGCACGACGAAGAACTGCTGGGCTACGGCGTGCCGGCTGAGTGGTTGAACGACGTGCGCCAGGCAAATGAAGATAGCCTGTTGCTGCTGGCGGACCGTTTGCCCGGTGAAGCAGCGGAGGCCCTCCTGGAACTCGCCACGGGTGGCAAACCGCGGGTGGCGCAAACAACGACGCCGGTTACGAATCCTTTCGATCATCCCGATGCCCTGCGCCGCTTCCGCGTGATGACCAACGTCGAGGAATTGCAGCGCGCCCTCGATTTCCCGTGGGAGAAATGGACCATCTTCCTGCATCCCGAACAGCGCCAGTGGGTGGAACGTGACTACACCGGACCAGCTCGCGTCTCCGGCTCCGCCGGCACCGGCAAGACCATCGTGGCTCTGCATCGGGCCGTACATCTGGCGCGCACCCATCCCGAAGCCCGGGTGTTGTTGGCCACCTTTTCCGAGACGCTGGCCCACGCGCTGAACACCAAGCTGAAGAGACTGGTCGGCAACGAGCCGCGCCTCGCCGAACGCATTGATATCTATTCCGTCAACGCCGTTGGCCTCCGTCTGTACAAAGCCCTCTGCGGGTCCGTGAAGCTCACCAGCCGGGATGATTTGCAGGAACTCCTCGGCACGGCATCCGAAGCCGTCGGCGGCCACAAGTTCAGCCTCCATTTTCTGCTGACTGAATGGGAACAAGTCGTGGATGCGTGGCAGTTGGAAAACTGGGAGGCATACCGCGATGTCGCACGGCTCGGGCGCAAGACGCGTCTGCCAGAGGCGCAGCGGACGATCCTGTGGTCCATTTTCGAGCGGGTGCGCGGCTGGCTGAAGGAGCGAGGCCTGATGACGCAGCCCGCCGTGTTCACCGCCCTCGCATCCACACTCGCCGGAAGCAAGAACCCGCCCTTCGATTTCGCCGTGGTGGATGAAGCACAGGACATCAGTGTTTCCCAGCTCCGCTTACTTGCCGCCTTGGGCGGGGACCGCCCCAACGCTCTGTTTTTCGCAGGCGACCTCGGTCAACGCATCTTCCAGCAGCCGTTCTCCTGGAAGTCCCTCGGAGTGGACGTTCGTGGCCGCTCCCGTAACCTGCGCATTAACTACCGCACGTCCCACCAAATCCGCCAGCAAGCCGACCGATTGCTCGGCCCGGAGGTGACGGACGTGGACGGCAACAGCGAAGACCGGAGTGATACCATCTCTGTGTTCAATGGCCCGCCACCCGTCATCCGCGTGCTCCCGACTGAAATTGAAGAAATCAAATCCGTCGGGACATGGCTTGCGGAGCAGTCGAACGCCGGCATCCTGCCGCACGAGTTCGGCGTCTTCGTGCGCTCGGTGGGGCAACTCCACCGCGCCCAGGCCGCGGTCAAGGAGGCAGGATTGGCTTTCAAGATTCTCGATGAGCATGTCGAGACGACCAGCGGTCACGTCTCGATCAGCACCATGCATCTGGCCAAGGGGCTGGAGTTCCGCGCCGTGGTGGTGATGGCCTGCGACGACGAGATCATCCCCTTCCAGGAACGCATCGAAGCCGTATCAGACGACGCGGACCTAGAAGAGGTTTACAACACGGAGCGTCACCTGCTGTACGTCGCCTGCACCCGCGCCCGGGACCACCTATTGGTGACCGGCGTCAGCCCGTCATCTGAGTTTCTGGATGATCTGCGGATGTGAGCAGTTGCAAGGTAGGGTTCAATCCTGGCAACATGATTCCTGAGTTACCGCCACCGTTAGAAAATATTCGCCTTGCAGTCAGTTGGTTGACTATCCATAGCGGGAGGTCGTGTTTCAGGTGGAGTTCAACTCGGCTTGGTCTCCCCGTCCGGCGGCGCTGGTAACGTTCCACCTGAACAACCCGTCATATTGCGAATTGAGCCTCAAGTGATCGGGCGGTATCCATTAGCATTTACACCTCTATTTTCCGCGCCCTGGCGGATGAAGTCTTGAATGGTTTCGGCTTCCCATGGAGCATCTGCGGGCATGCCAGGCTGCAGATTCGGGATTCACCCGCCCTGTCTGCCCGCGCGGGCGAACACATGGGTTCGCCCCTACGCGTCCTGGCCCGAACTTGTACGGAGAGGTTTTTTTTGCTATAGTATTGGCGGTCTAAATTCAGGTCTTTTTCCAGAAAAGAGGAATATGACCGCCGAACTGAAAGAAATCCTTTCTGCTTACGAAGGGCAGAAGGGCGCCGTTATCCCCGTCCTTCAGAAAACCCAGGAAAAACTCGGCTACCTCTCCCCGGAAGCCATCTCCGAAATCGCCAGGGCGCTGAACACCTCCCCGAACGAAATCTTCGGCGTGGCCACGTTCTACGCCCAGTTCCGTTTTACCCGTCCCGGCAAGCACTTCGTCCACGTCTGCCTGGGCACTGCCTGCCACGTGAGGGGCGCTGGTACCATCCTGGAGAATGTCGAAAGGGAGCTGGCTGTGGAAGCCGGCGGCACGACTAAAGACTATAGGTTCAGCCTGGACAAAGTAGCCTGCTTCGGGTCCTGCGCCCTGGCCCCTGTCGTCGTTGTGGACAAGGACGTCTACGGCAGGATGACCACCACGAGGATCAAGGAAATCCTGAAGAACTATGAGTGAGGGCTATCGGCTGTCGGCTGTCGGCTGTCAGCTAACAGCTAACAGCTAACAGCTAACAGCTAACAGCTAACAGCTAACAGCTAACAGCTAACAGCTAACAGCTAACAGCTAACAGCTAACAG
>JACQUA010000332.1 GCA_016210565.1 Chloroflexota bacterium | reverse complement strand
TCGGGGTGGAGAATGCCAGGCCAGCGTCAAGGTCTGTGTGCCCCACGACCGGAGGCCTGGCCATGTCTGTATCGACGACGGCCAGATATATGACTCTACCCAACCGTAACGGGGATCCGATCTGCAAACGTGGGCTGAGGAGATCCTTCAGCCCCGGCAGCGACTCCAAGGCGTCAGCATCGTATCGAATTTCCGTTTTGATATTGCTTCGTCGCCTGGGCTCATCGCAATGACCCGATTTTGTCATTGCGAGCGAAGTATAAGAAGTATAGGAATTTTCTTTTTTGGCCCCCATGTTCCCTTGGTCTCTGGGGGGGAGGGTCGCCTGATGGGGGTCCCCAATGGAGGGCGTTTTGGCCTTTCTTGGGATGGCGAGAAGCATTGAGTTTGCTGATCGAACCGTTGCCGAGGGAGGCGACCGGGTGAGGATCGGCTGTACTGTTTAAGGCCTGCGACGAGCTCAGTCGAGCGGTAGCAACGTTAATAAAAAGAGTGGACAAGACCGTCAAGAAGTGGTACAGACTTGTCCTATGATGGACAAGCTACAGAAGATAGACAAAGAGACGTTCAAGCAGATCTTTTGGGATCACGGGGAGGACTTTAAGCGGCTTCATCCTCGGTACCAGGACGCCTATATCCAGGAAGTGATCGAGAAGATGCTGGGGTGTGGAGATCCAGCCCATGGCTATACCACCTATTTCTGCGATCACTGCCTGGAAGAGAAGACCGTTGCCTTTAGCTGCAAGAGCTGTTTTTGTCTTTCTTGTTGTAAGGTTTACATCGATCAGTGGGTATCTCATATTAGCCAAGCTCTCTATGAGGGGGTAACGTATCGCCACGTAATATTGACGACTCCTGAGGACCTCCGTGTTTACTTTTATCAAGACCGGGATCTGTTGGAAGATTTGATGAAGTGTGGAGTGGCGATGCTGACCGAGGCCATGAGGGAGGTCAAGAAAGCCGAGATCGATGTGGGATATGTAGTAGTTCTGCAAACGGCGGGAAGATCAGGTCATTGGAATCCCCATCTTCACATTTTGATGACTTCTGGAGGAGTGACTCCGGATAAACGGTGGATTGAGGTGAACTACTTTCCCTTTGAGATCCTCCATAAGAAGTGGCAATATCATCTGTTCACGATGATGAAGGAGCGGCTAGGAACGGCCGAGATCCATCAGGAGATCGACGGACTGTGGAGGAAGTATCCCAATGGGTTGGTGGCCTATTGGGAGAAGGGAAAGGTCCCCCCTGGGGGAGGAGGTCTGGCTTACTATTTGGCCAAATATGTGGTCAGCCCTCCGATCTCTCTGCGGCGGATCATTAGCTACGATGGGCACCGGGTGTGCTACTGGTACAAAGATCACAAAACCAGAAGGCGCGAGAAGGCCGATGTCCCGGCCCTAATCTTCATTGGACGAATGGTCCAGCACATCCTGCCCAAGGGGTTCCACCATATCCGCTACTATGGGCTTCAGGCTACCTGCAAAGCCAAAAAGATCCGGGAGGTACTCAGGAAGGTGGTCATGGTGGTGGGCCGGGCGATCCAGGGAGCTTATCGTATCCTGGCCAAGAAGGGCTACCGGGAGCGAATGTTGGCGAGCACCGGGAGAGACCCCCTGCTGTGCCCCCGCTGTGGGCGGCCGATGGAGCTGTGGCAGATCTGGCACCCCCGCTATGGGGTAATCTATGACGAACTGAAAGAGATTATGCGAGGCAGGTATGAGCCCAGAAGAGTTGACCCCGATAGAGAAAGAGATGTTGGGGATTGGCCAGAGCCAATGGTACAGCTATCGCTGCCGCTCGTGCGGGTTTGAGACCAAGGTTGAGGATATTGTCGTGGATGGCTTTGCCGCTTCGGGAGAGTACCCTGTGGGGAAGATGCCCAAACTGGGCTGCCCCAACTGTGGCAAAACAATGCGACATGTCAAACGATAAAAGTCCGCCCGAAGGGCGTTAAGTTCTCGAGCCCAGGTTTGCCGGAGAATCGCGAAGTTGGGGGTGTTGGGAAAAACCCCATCGAGCTCAACCTTGGCGAGAAGAATAGAGGAAAGGCAGAACGGTGAAAATCTTGTTTGTATGTACCGGAAATTCCTGCCGGAGCCAGATGGCTGAAGGATTGGCACGGGCCGCAGGGATAGAGGCTTACAGCGCAGGCACGACGCCTGCCGGTTACGTTCACCCCCTGGCGGTGCAGGTCATGGCAGAGATCGGCATCGATATTTCCCAACAAACATCGAAGGCCTTTGACATGAGCCTGGCCCAATCTATGGACGCAATGATCACCGTATGCGGCGACGCCGAGGAGGAATGTCCCGTGATCCCCGGCGTAAGACGCCTTCACTGGCCCATCCCAGACCCAGCCAAAGCAACAGGGACACAGGAAGATTTACTGAACCAGTTTCGCACCGTGCGCGATGGCATCGCACGGCGGGCCAACGAATTCAGGCTCCTCATTTCATAGCCCGCTACAGACCCTTTCTGCCCTACTCACGTCCGCCTCGTCAAGGTTCAAGGGGCGGACAACCTCCCCCGACCCCTCCTTCGTAAGGAGGGGAGATCCGATATGACGCGAGCTCTCCCCCCTTCGAAGGGGGAGTTAGGGACCCTGTAAAAATAAACTATTCCAGACAGCGCCCTACGGGTCAGCGTAGGGGCGACCCACCGGGTCGCCCTTACAACCGTTATCTGGGACATTTAATTATTTTTGAGTCCCTTAGAGGGGGTGTTATTCGTCAGAATGCCCACCTGTCAGCCCCTGAGCTCGTCAAGGGGAGGAGCGGGTCCGTGCACGGAGCCCAGAGGGCAGCCGGGCGCCACTCCGCCAGGGCCTCTTATTCGTCGCTATACCGCGCCGGGCGTTTTTCCTTAAAGGAAGCCGCCCCTTCCTGGAGAAAGGGAAAACACAAAACCTGCCCTCTGTCCTCCAGCGCAATCACCGCTTCCAGGCTCCCTGCATCTTGGGAGATGTTCAGTCC
>JACQUA010000029.1 GCA_016210565.1 Chloroflexota bacterium | reverse complement strand
GGTATACTCAACTCGCCTACCTGTGTCGGTTTTAGTACGGTCGCGAACAATCGTCCCTTAGCGGCTTTTCTCGTCAGCATGGCGTCAGCCACTTCCCCCGCAATTAGGGTCCCCATCACGTCTCGGCGTTGCTTTCTCAGGGTCCCGGATTTGCCAAAGACCCCCGCCTACGCGCTAGGCCGGACTTCTATCGTCCAGGATGGCCTAACCTCCTGCACCCCCGCATCGGTAGTAACCTCATGCCCGCGGTTCCGGAATGTTGACCGGATTCCCATCAGCTACGCCTTTCGACCTCGCCTTAGGGGCCGACTGACCCTGGGCGGAGTTACCTTCCCCAGGAAACCTTAGGCTTTCGGCGGTAGAGCTTCTCACTCTACTTAGCTCGCTACTTATGCCCGGATAATCTCTTCCATGCTGTCCAGTGGTCCTTTCGGTCCACCTTCATCCTCGACATGGAATGCTCCCCTACCACGGCACGATGTCCGAAGACACTGTGCCATCCAAGGCGTCGGCGCCGGACTTGAGGCCCGATCATTTTCGGCGCGTGGGTGCTCGACTAGTAAGCTATTACGCACTTTTTAAATGGTGGCTGCTTCTAAGCCAACATCCTAGCTGTCTGTGCACCCGCACTTCCTTTTACACTTAGTCCGGACTTGGGGACCTTAGCCGTTGGTCTGGGCTGTTTCCCTCTCGAGAAGCAAGCTTAGCCCCACCTCTCTGACTCCCGGGGTACGGCGCATGGCATTCGGAGTTTGGTTGGGTATGGTAGCCTGGTGGGCCCCAAAACCCATTCAGTAGCTCTACCCCCACACGCTATCGCCCGAGGCTAGCCCTAAAGCTATTTCGGGGAGTACCAGCTATTCGCCAGTTTGATTAGCCTTTTACTCCTACCCACAGATCACGGGATAACTTTTCAACGTTATGCCCTACCGGACCTCCCTGCGGTGTCACCCGCAGTTCATCCTGCCCATAGGTAGATCACTGGCATTCGGGTCTATTGATGGATACTGAATCGCGCATTTCGCACTCGGTTTCCCTTCGGCTCCGGCGGGACGAACCGCCTTAACCTCGCATCCACCAATAACTCCCGGGCTCATTATGCAAAAGGCACGTCATCAGGCATTGGTTCCACCCGGTTGCCCGGGTTTCCCCCATAGCCCTTTGACCGTTCGTAGGCACATGGTTTCAGGTTCTGATTTCACTCCCTTATCGAGGGTCCTTTTCACCGTTCGCTCGCGCTACTTAGTTCGCTATCGGTCACCAGGGAGTACTTAGCCTTAGGCGGTGGTCCGCCCGGATTCATGCCGGCTTTCCCGGGACCGGCATTACTTGGGAAACCAATCAAAGGAGGGCTTCCGGTTTCGCCTACAGGGCTGTCACCTGCTATGGCCCCACGTTCCAGAGGGTTCGGCTACCTTGGCCTTTGTAACTCCTCTCCCGGCCGGCGGGCCGAGACAACTGGTCCCCACGACCCCCGAAAAGCAACGACCGCCGTCTTGACACCTTTCGGGTTTAGGCTGGTCCGCGTTCGCTCGCCGCTACTGACGGAGTAGATGGCTCTTTCTCTTCCTGTGGTTACTGAGATGTGTCACTTCGCCACGTTTGCTTCCGTTGTTGCCAACGGATAGTACGGACAGCTTGCACCGCCGTACTGGGTTTCCCCATTCGGAAATCCCCGGATCAACGCCTGCTTGGCGGCTCCCCGAGGCTTATCGCAGCCTGCAACGTCCTTCATCGCCACCAGGTGCCCAGGCATCCCCCATGTGCCCTTGTTAGCTTGACCGCGCTTTCCCTCGCCTCCCGAGGTCGTGGTCCCACGCGAGCGGGACCGATCCCCTCCACCAGGCTCCCGCCCCGCGGGATATCGCCCCCCGCTGGTTGAAGCAGGCCCCCTTGCGAGGACCTCCAGCGCTCGGCCGCCTGGATTCAGGGCGCGCAGTCCGAGTGGCTTTGGACGGAGTTCTTGGGAGAACGCCGCCCTCGAGCCCACTCGAGCACGAAGAGTGAGAACTGGCGCACTTTGCGAAACCAATTTGTCACAGAGCTGCAGGTGTCTTCGCAGCGCCCTTACGGGCGCTACTCCGACGCCGCGGGGATCAGCTTTCGCATCTCCCCGTCGCATGGTCGGAAGGTCTCGACAAGACCTCCCGACCATGGGACGGGCTGCTTCCACCGGCTCGACCGAAGGGATGGAGACGACCGGGGTCGAACCGGCAACCTCCGGCTTGCAAAGCCGGCGCTCTCCCAGTTGAGCTACGTCCCCGTCCACGAAGGCACACGATGCGACTCGTGGTCATTCGTGGACGGGGATGGGCCCAGTAG
>JACQUA010000320.1 GCA_016210565.1 Chloroflexota bacterium | reverse complement strand
TGGCGGAAGTAGGTGCAGGTTTCCGCCTCGCAAGGCGAAAGTGAGAAACCCACTAATCCTCGGAAGGGGATTGAAACTGTTATCGCTGATAGCAGGGCTGTGATTACTGAATCCAGAGAGAAACCCACTAATCCTCGGAAGGGTATTGAAACGTTACTTCTCACTCGAGGAAGTTGTCAGCGGTTTCGCCCAGTGAGAAACCCACTAATCCTCGGAAGGGGATTGAAACTTATCTGCTGCCCGCTGTACCAATTCCGCACTGCGCGTGAGAAACCCACTAATCCTCGGAAGGGGATTGAAACGAAAGGATTTCTTCCTCTTCGGCAGTCATATCGTCGGGTGAGAAACCCACTAATCCTCGGAAGGGGATTGAAACTCCCCAGCATCAACTACATCCTGTGTAGCTTCAGATACGTGAGAAACCCACTAATCCTCGGAAGGGGATTGAAACCCTCATCTTCATTAGGAAAGTCGTCGGACAGTAAGATAAAGTGAGAAACCCACTAATCCTCGGAAGGGGATTGAAACCAACTGCCGCACCTGAGTAACAGCCAGGGTGTCATCAAGGTGAGAAACCCACTAATCCTCGGAAGGGGATTGAAACTTACCTGGTTTGTACCCCGGCCCGATGCCAGCAATCCGGTGAGAAACCCACTAATCCTCGGAAGGGGATTGAAACCTTGCTTTACCAGTGTGCTACAGGCGTATTGCGGGGCGACCGTGAGAAACCCACTAATCCTCGGAAGGGGATTGAAACCGAAGAACTGGCCATTTAATCCCATGATTTCCACTGGTGAGAAACCCACTAATCCTCGGAAGGGGATTGAAACCTTTGCACCCTTCTCCGTTATCGCTAACGGACAAAGGACCGTGAGAAACCCACTAATCCTCGGAAGGGGATTGAAACTTGAGAGTAACAGTTTTCGTTTCCAGGTGCAGCGTCAGCTTGTGAGAAACCCACTAATCCTCGGAAGGGGATTGAAACTTAAGTCATACATCAGTACATCAATCTTATCCAGAAGCGTGAGAAACCCACTAATCCTCGGAAGGGGATTGAAACCGGCTGGGCGGCGTGATACGGGCGGCAGACCAGACCGTGAGAAACCCACTAATCCTCGGAAGGGGATTGAAACGGTTTTACCTTTCGCTGATAATTTTAAGAGTCTCATGGTGAGAAACCCACTAATCCTCGGAAGGGGATTGAAACCAGCGTCAGGACTGTCCGTTGGCCTTCCTGTTTGATGGGTGAGAAACCCACTAATCCTCGGAAGGGGATTGAAACATGGATTGTCATAGCGCATAACCCTTGTAAGGGTCTGGTGAGAAACCCACTAATCCTCGGAAGGGGATTGAAACTGGTCTGCTCCTGTCTGTCCTCCGCTTATTATTTTGGTGAGAAACCCACTAATCCTCGGAAGGGGATTGAAACCAATCCCCGTGAGCAGGGCCTTGAGACGGTCGAGGATGGGTGAGAAACCCACTAATCCTCGGAAGGGGATTGAAACCCACCACCCCATCTTCTTTTTACAGGATGGGCCTAGGGTGTGAGAAACCCACTAATCCTCGGAAGGGGATTGAAACTGGACTACCCCGCGCCAAACAATGTGCAGTATGTTGGGTGAGAAACCCACTAATCCTCGGAAGGGGATTGAAACTAGACCGCCAGCATTGCGGAGGCGTAAGATTCCTGGGAGTGAGAAACCCACTAATCCTCGGAAGAGGATTGAAACCTGGACTTCCCGGAATCTTACGATGTCGGAATTCTCCTGTGAGAAACCCACTAATCCTCGGAAGGGGATTGAAACCTGCCCTATCGGGGAATGATGCTTGACTGTTTGACAAGGTGAGAAACCCACTAATCCTCGGAAGGGGATTGAAACTAGGAAGGTATGCTGCGGTCAAGGGGTGATCGGGGTGTGAGAAACCCACTAATCCTCGGAAGGGGATTGAAACCTAAGTGGGCCTGTGAGGAACTGCTACGACACAAGCGGGGAGAAACCCACTAATCCTCGGAAGGGGATTGAAACCTATCATACACATCCCATAACTTGCGGCCTTTCTCCACGTGAGAAACCCACTAATCCTCGGAAGGGGATTGAAACCTGTAGTTCCCAGGGGACGGGAGAGCCTTTGGGTACGTTGAGTGAGAAACCCACTAATCCTCGGAAGGGGATTGAAACTCCTGTTGCAGCGCAATCGTGCATTCCATTTGATAGATTGTGAGAAACCCACTAATCCTCGGAAGGGGATTGAAACATATCAACCGTGTGCCCCAGCCAGCGAACAACTTTAGTGTGAGAAACCCACTAATCCTCGGAAGGGGATTGAAACGTTGTTAGATGCGACAACGAGGGGATGTTGCGGGTTAGCGTGAGAAACCCACTAATCCTCGGAAGGGGATTGAAACCCAGATACTGCTGAAACTTATCCGCGATAGCCACTGGTGAGAAACCCACTAATCCTCGGAAGGGGATTGAAACTCGCCCATCCCGGTGGGGCACAGCCCGAGGCCGCCGATGAATGAGCCGCCGTCGGGTCCCATGTCCGCAGGAACTGTTTCTCTCTAACTATCTCTATCTCTGTCTCCCGTCTCTATCTGTTACCAGATGGAGAGTTGAGATGGAGATTCGAGAAGGGTAAAATGGGTTTGAAGAGTCCGTACTTGAAAGGGCACTCTCGTGGACAAGGGTGCAGAGCCAGGCCAGTGGCCAAGACGCCGGGTCGGCCGCCGCCAACCTCTCGCCCGCCTCTACAAAACCGGAGGAGGCAATACGGTGCAATTAGCAAGCAAAGTTGGGCAGTACTTAAACCAATACGTCGAGAAAGTGAAAACTCTCGAGTACGTGCGAGAGGTGCGGGTCGTCGCGAACGGGGCCGGGTGTCCAACGGTCTGGACCATAATCGAAGCGCCCGCCTTTGAGGACTCCTGGCTCAGGCCGATTTTCGAAGCGGAAAAGCAGATTCTTCGCACCCGGGATGTTCCCCTGGACTTTGAACTCGTTAACATGTCCGAATACCCGGACAAGACGGGTTTGACCGATGTTGCGCCGACTTCGGCCCGGTCGGTCTGGCGACGCTAATCGTGGACAGGGATTTCCATATCTGGAAAGCCCGGAGAAACGAAGTATTCCACGAGTCGATAGACCTCGACAAGCACGGCGAGTGGGCCGCCGTAGCTCTGTTTTACGCGGCTATGCATTATGTCGACGCGGTCCTGGCAGAGGAACTAGGATTGCCCGCCGAAGCCCGGCACCCCGGGGACCACGCGCACCGCAATCAGATGGTCGCGGCCAGTCACAGCTTGAGCCCCATCTGGCTGTTTTACAGAAGCCTGTACCACCGCAGCCGGCAGGCCCGTTACACAAGCCTCAGCCTTCCCCGGAACGTCTTGGCCAACCTCCAACCGCTTTGCTTTGAGCCGCTCCGCAGGCACACCGGCAAGCTACCAGGATTGCCAGATTAGCGCCTTTCTTTCTCCACTCGTGCATCGGGTCAGGCGAACCCAGGAGGCTCCTGAAAAAGCCTTGTTTCCTTCACCTCCCCCTTGGAAAAAGGGGGATTTGCCGATTCTGAAATCCCTCTCAATCTTCCGTTACGAAGGGGAGAGGAAACACGTCCCCTTTTTCAACGTTCTCCTAGCAGATGGAGAGTTGAGATAGAGAGGCGCGGACCGGGTCTCGTCTCACTCGTCTCTCTATCTCAAGCCTCTGTCTCTATCTCCCTGCCTCCCGTATCGGTGTGTTATGATTCTAACGGAATTATCGTACAATGATCCCAGATTACGCATGAACTATCTGCCTGGTTCACTTATCCCCGCCCCCGCAGGCTAAAGACCTGCGGCTACGCCCCACCGACCTCATGCATAATATGGGATAATGCATTAATCTGGCCAGGAGAGTCTAAGGTGATTATCAAGTCATCTACCACGCTGAGGAATAACTACAATGCCATCGCCCGGATTGCCCGCGAAAAGGCCGAGCCGGTATATATCACGCGCAACGGCGAGGGCGACCTCGTCGTGATGAGCATCGAGTCATTTGAACGCCGGGAGGCGATGCTTGACCTGCGGGAAAAACTCTTATATGCCGAACAGCAACGTCTCGCCGGAGAACCCGTGGTGCCGCTGGCTGAAGCACATAAACGGTTGAAGGCGAAGATTGATGGGGCGGTATGAAGCCGGTTCAAGAGGCGGTGGTAGAGGTCGGCGCATGTGGCAACGAAGAGGGCTACTTTATCAACTTGAGGCGCTTCAGATCGGCTTCAGTCCAGCCGATATCTTTCAGCAGGTCTCTGAGTAGCTGCGGGCCATAGGTCTTGTGTGGATGATAATGAACCGCCACCCGGTGTAAGCCATCACCCTTGATGTATTGCCGGACAGCCCCTTTCCCCCTTTCGAATACCCATCCGTCCTTCAACAGGGCGCTCGACAGTTGATCGCAGCTCAGGTTCTTGAGCTGCGCCCAGATATAAGGCGGATAGCTCGTCACTTCGCCAGGACCAATCTCAGATTCTCCCGGTGGTGAATGGCTTTGCTCTCCGGGCTAACCGTTTCCTGTTCCAGACTAACTCCTATGGGTATGGGGTCTCCGTGCTCAATGAACGAATCAATATACAGCTCGACGGCATCCCGGGCGTTTTGCAAGGCCTCTTCCATGGTGTCTCCACCCACGTGCAACCCCTTCAGCGCCGGGCAGTAGGCATGAAATCCAGGCTCATCGGGTTCCACAATCACATCGACAGACAGTATGATTTCTTTCACGGGCGTACCTCCTGTTTGCGCATCTTAATTATGTTGTCCGGCAAAGGCAATGTCAACCCCCAAGCCCCCCGCAAGGCTAAAGCCATGGGCTACGTCCCCCGCGGGGACCGCGCGGCGCGGGAGACGAGGAGAAGGAGAAAAGCCAGCAGAGCCGCCAAGAGGACCCCGCCGGCGACGGCGGCGGGTTTAAGCCAGTCCCGGGAGGGCTTGTCGGGCTGGAGGTAGGTCACCTGGACCGGGGCGTCGGGCTTGTCCGGCGGGGCGGCGCCGGCTTCGGCGGCGGCGCCCTCGCGCAGGTCTTTTTGCACCAACTCGCCCTGTCTCTCCACGGCATCCACCACCCGGACAAAGTCCGGACGGAACACCCTGAGGTTGATCGAGGCGCTATCTTTTCCCTCGCGCCGCGACAGGAAGACCTGGTCCACTGATCCGTTGACGCTGGCCGCCAGGGCCCGGGCCTCGGCCAGGCTCCGGTCCACGCCGGATACCTCCACGGTCAATGAGGCCGAAGGGGCCAGCCCGGTCTTCCGGGCCGGCGCGACCAGGTTGACGGTGATGGTAGCCAGGTCGACGCGGCGCTTCATGAAGTTGAGCTGCCCCTGGATTCGCTCGATCTCGGCCCTCACCCGCGCCAGCTCGCGCTCGACGGTAACGATCTCGCTGACGCTCTGCGTCCGCCCCAGCAGGTTGAGCAGGCTCTGCTCTTCCTGCTGGAAGGTCTTGAGGCGCGCCTCGAGGTCGATGAACCTCTCAGTCACGTCTTCACTCCTGAGGCTCTGGCTCTGCACCTTGCCCAAAGATGCCAGCCGGGACAGGGCCTCGCTGAAACGGTCCTGGGGCACGCGGAGGACCGCCGTGGCCTGCTCCTGCTCGCCGCCGCCGGAGCGGGTTAGCTGTTCCACAAAGCCGCCGAGCTCGCCGGCGACGGCCTGCAACTGCTCAACGGCCGGGCCGACCGCCGTCACCTCGAGGGACATGCCGGCGGTGGAGATGGTCTGCCGCTGCGCCTGGTCGAGGACGCCGCCCGCGGCGGGCGGCGTGACGGGCGCGGGGACGGCCAGGCGGGGAGCCGGCGTGGGCGCGGGGGGGCGCGTCAGCGGCGGCGGCGTGGCCGCGGGCAGCGGCGGGGGCGGGGTGGCGGACGGGACGACGGCCGGCGCCCGCGCCGGCGACGGGGCCGCAGGAGGGGCCGGAGGCGGGGCTTCGGCAGCGCCGGGGCCGGCAGGGGCGGTCTGCGGGGCCGGTCTTGCCGCCAGCCCCGTTGGGGCCGGCGGCGGCGCACCAGGCGGCGCGCCAAAACCCAGCTCACCCTGCCGCTCCCGGACCAGCGCCTTCTCCCGGCTTTCCGCCGTCACGTCCCCTTCCACCCCAGGGCTGACCCCCGGCGCCATGGGCCCCGGCAAAGCCGGGGCCACCAGGGCCGGCGGGCCGCCCCCGAACTGCCTGGCCATCAGGATGCCGGCGGCCGAGGCCGCCAGCAGCACCAGCACCGCCGCCACCGCCCCGGCCAGGCGCCAGCGACCGGATAACAGCTCAGACAGCCAGGAGGCGGAGGCCTTTCGCTCCGCGGCCGGCGGCGCCAGCCTGCCCTCAATGGCAGCCCACAGGTCCTCCGGCGCTTTCAGGGCCTTCCTTTTCGCCTCGAAGTAGCCCTCCAGTCTCTGCTCGACATCGTTGGTGGAATTGTGTTCGTTCATGTGCCCTCTATTCATGGCGGCCCTCCCGCAGCAAACCGCGGAGGTTTTCCAGGGCGCGGTTCAGCCTGGACTTCACGGTCCCCTCTTTGCACCCGGTCACCGCCCCCACCTCCGCCAGGGACAGGTCGGCGAAATACTTGAGAATAATTGCCCGGCGGTGCTCCTCGGACAGTTTGCCCAGAGCCCGCTCGACTTCGTCCCGGTGGTCCAGGTTCTCGACAAAGCCGGGATTGACCGGGTTATGCCGTTCTGCGTCGTCCAGGGAAGCAGCAGGCAGGACGGCGCGCCGGCGCTGGCTGAGGACCTTGTTGACCACGATCCTGGCCAGCCATGGCTTGACCGGGCGGCCCTTCTGGAAACCGCGGATGCCCTGCCAGGCCGAGATGAACGCCTCCTGGACCATGTCCTCGGCGACTGCGGCGTCCCGGGTCATGAGCCAGGCCGTGCCGTAGAGTACGTCTTTATACCGTTCGACCAGGTGCCGGAAGGCCTCGCGCTGGCCCTTCTGACACCGGTCGATGGCTTCTTCGTCAGTCATTGGAGCTCCATTTGCGAAGGCCTTCTACATCATAATAATACGCCGTTTGCAGGCAAAAAGTTCCGGAAAGGGCGAGAAGCGAGTAGCGAGTAGGAAGAGTAGGAAGGGAGTAGAGGGAGTAGAGAGAGTAGAAAGAGCGGGAAGAGCTGACTACTCACTACTGGCTACTCGCTTCTCGCCCTTCGGATTTTGGTTCCGGCTTGTCCGGGTTATAGATTACAGATCCCCCGCCGCTCCGGCTGGTTGACTGCTTGACCCCGACTGCTGACGATTTGCTACTTCTCCTATTGCCTGCCGCTCCTTCTACTCTTCCTACCCTTCCTACCCTTCCTACTCTTCCTACTCTTCCTACCCTTCCTACCCTTCCTACTCTTCCTACCCTTCCTACCCTTCCTACTCTTCCTACTCTTCCTACTCCGTTTAGTGTCCCAATTGCAGATATAGTATACTGAAATCGCCGATGGGACAGGCTGCGTTGATATTTCAGGCGCCGAGGAGGACCGAATCCAATGCTATTTGAGTTGAGCGAAGAACAAAACCTGCTGAAGAGGACCGTCCACGAATTCGCCAGGACCGAACTCGCCCCCCGGGCTTCCTACTGGGACGCCAGCAGCGAGTTTCCCTGGGAAAGCGTCAGAAAGATGGCCGCCATCGGCCTCACCGGACTGCGGTTGCCCAGGCAATACGGCGGCGCTGAAGCCGCCCTGACCACCACCGGGATAGCTCTGGAAGAAGTAGGCCGGTTCGACGTAAGCAGCGCCATCATTCTCTGTAGCTGCAACATCACCGGCGCGGTGTTGTCGCACGCCTCGGAAAGCATCAGGAACGCCTGGTTGCCGGGAATTGCCCGGGGGGAGACGATACTGGCCTTTGCCGCCGCGGAGCCGGGGGCCGGCTCCGACGTCAGGGCCCTGAAAACCACTGCCGAACGCCAGGGGGATGACTATATCGTGAACGGGGAAAAGACGATGATAACCTTTGCCGGAGTGGCCCGGGGTATTCTCGCCCTGGTCAGGACACCTTCCGGGAAGGAGGGCATAAGCTGCATCCTCATAGAAGCCGGCGCGCCGGGGGTGAGCGTTGTGCCTCTTCAAAGCTCGGGCTGGAAGGCCACCGGATGGGGGAACATCTCCTTTGACGGGGTAATGGCGCCGGCGGGGAACCTCACCGGCCCGGAGGGTAGCGCCCTGACGATGTTGAAAAGCACCGTCCAGGAACAAAGGGCGCTCACCGGGTTGATCGCCCTGGGCGCCGCCAGCCAGGCCCTCCAGGAAGCTATCGATTACGCCAGGATACGCAAGGTGTTCGGAAAACCGCTGGCGAAGTTCGAGGGCATCCAGTTCAGAATGGCGGATGATTTCTCCCTGCTGGAAGCTTCCCGGCTTGTGTGTTACAAGGCTTTGTATCTGATCGAAAAAGGGGCCGGGGAGGCGTCTACCTGGGCGGCCATGGCCAACCTGATGGGTGGGGAAACGGCCTTCAAAGTGGTCAACGACGCCATGGACGTCTTCGGGGGGCTGGGATATTCAAAGGAGTTGCCGGTGGAACGTTATCTCAGGGACGTGAAAGGAGTGCAACTGGCCAGCGCTACTCTGAAGATCGAAATCGGGCGGGGACTCTTCGGCGATGAATTCGTTCCCTATGCATAACCCCACCGCCGGTTTAACGCTGGCGAGAGCCTGGACAGGATTGTGGCGGGAATCGATACCGGGGGGCGAGGAGACCACTATGGTGGCCGACGTGCATACGGATACCAACCCTCCGGCGCAGGCGATGGAGGAGGGCGTCGGCTACGTTGACCCGATGTATTTGGCCTACAAAGTCCCCGACGGGCGTATCATGGTGGGGACCGGACCGGCGCTGAGCTACTATGAGTTCAAGCAACCCATAGACCAGAGATTGACCGACGACGCCTGGAAACAGATGCTCAAGCAGTCCCCCGCGCGGCCGGAATGGGTGAGCACTTTCGTAAGCAAATGATCCTGGCGTAATCAGGATGGCTTTGGCCCTGCAGGGCGGGATTGTAGCCCATGGCTTCAGCCTTGCAGGGGCGGGACACCCGTAGCGACAGGGCTTGTCCCTATCGTGCTTCGTTCGCCGCCGGGCTTTTCCCGACGCGTCGCAACAAGGGGCATCGCCACGGGTTTCCCGGTGTCTCGGTTGCGGACCCCCGACTCTCAATTTGACTATCTGGCGGGCGGGGATTACAATTCAAAGCTGGAGAGAGAATTCCATGCCAGTTTACGAATACTGTTGTCCCAAATGCAACGCGAAGTTCGAGTTGCTGCGTCCGGCCAGCCGGGCCGATGAAATAGCCATCTGCGAGCACTGCCAGTCGCCGGGTCACCGGGTGCTTTCCACTTTCGCCACGATTCGCCGGGGCGCCGGGGGCGAAACCGCGCCCATGGGCGGGGGAGCGCCATCCTGCGGCGGCTGCAGCGCCACAAGCTGCGCCACGTGCAGATAAGATAGCGGTCAGCTTTCGGCTATCGGCTTTCGGCTATCGGCTGCGCGTGTGGCCGAACCCGATGAACTCAAGGAACTCTTCTGACCTTATAAACATTATGAACCTTATAAACCTTATAAACCTCGTAGCTTTCCAGCCTTCGAACCCCGCAGCAGCGCCACCATAAACCCGCACCCCAGCGCCGCCTCCAGCGCCACCAGCCCCCCGATAAATATCGCCGAATCGAAGAAGAATCCCTCGGGGAACATCCGTATCAGATTGTCCCGCGCCGGATCGAGCATCCACAGCTCATTGGTGAAACTCACCAGGTGGAAGACCAGGAAGAAGCCCTGGAAGTTGACCAGGGCCATTCCCCCTATCAGGAAGATGATGACCAGCGTGGACAGGCAGCCTGCCAGGATGAGCTTGTAGACCGCGCGCCGCCTCCTCCCCTGCCACCAGAACATGCCGGCGCTGGCGAACGCCGCGACGAATAGCAGGGACAACCACTGCATGAGGTTACCAAACCGCACCAGATCCTTGACGTCCTTCATGTGCTGGATTTCCCGCTGGTTAAAAAGCTCCACGCGGCGTCCGGATTGCGTGACCCGGATGTCCAGGTATTCCTCCCCGGAGTTGAAGTAGTCAACGAACTGCTGCGGCACCTTTTCCACATCTGCCGGATCGATGCCGGTCCTGGCGGCGATCCCATATTTCTTGAAACCGGCGAGATAGAAGTCCGGGTCGTTGGCCACCCAGGTGATGGTGGAGCTGAGCAGCAGCACCAGCCAGGCCAGAACAAACAGGACAACGCCTAAGGCGCGGACGAATTTCATGAGGTCGCTCCTTTTCTTTCCACTGGCAATTATCGGCGATTCACCGTCGGGATTCAAGATTCCCCACCCCGTAGCGGCACCCTGCCGCGTGCCCGGTTCACAGGGTTCATAAGGTTTGTAAGGTTCATAAGGTTTGAAAGTTCGAATCTCGGAATGCCTTTTCGTGTCTTTCGTGTGTTTCGTGGTTCCGTCCCCCCGTTCGGGCGCGTTGCGCCCGCCCCGCGCCACGGGTATAATGGGCCGTTGACCGACTGCCGACTGCCGTCAGCCGACTGCCAGCACGCTGGAGCGACCATGGAACAAGACCTGACCGATTTTAACACCCTCGTCGCCATCGTGGCCCGTCTGCGGGGACCTGACGGCTGCCCCTGGGACCGGGTACAGACCAATGAATCGCTCCGCTCCGACCTCATGGAGGAGTGCTACGAGGCCATGGAGGCCCTGGACGAGAAAGACGCCGCCAAACTGCGTGAGGAGCTGGGCGACCTCCTGCTGGTCATCGCCCTGCACACGCAGATAGCCTCGGAGAAGAGCGACTTCGATATGCGACAGGTGGTCCAGGGCATCAACGAAAAGGTAATTCACCGCCATCCCCATGTTTTCGGCGCGGCCACCGCCAGGGACGCCGGGGAGGTTGCGGCGCAGTGGGAGGCGCTGAAGAAAGAGGAGCGGCACAGCGGCGACTCGATCCTCTCCGGTCTGCCGAAGGCCCTGCCCGCACTGACTTACAGCTACGGGGTGCAGAAACGGGTGGCCAGGATCGGCTTCGACTGGACAGATACGGCGGGCATCCTGGAGAAAGCCGTCGAGGAGATGCGGGAAATCGAGCAGGCCCCGGACGTGGAAGCAAAGTCCCGGGAGTTCGGCGATCTGCTCTTCACCCTGGTGAACGCGGCGAGGCATATGGGAATCGATTCCGAGGCGGCGCTACGGGGGGCCAACCGGCGTTTCTACGAGCGATTTGCCCACATGGAAAAGCTGTGCGAACAGCGGGGCCTGGAGATGGCAAAGCTTTCTTTCAAGGAGCAAAACGTTCTGTGGGAAGAAGCCAAGCGGGCCCTGGGATGACAGATTGCAAATTACAGATTGCAAATTCCCCACCCCGTAGCGGCACGCTGCCGCGTGCCCGGTTCGTAAGGTTCATAAGGTTCATAAAGTTTATAAGGTTAGAAGGTTACAAGGTTCGTTGAGTGCGTTTCGTGTGTTTCGTGGTTCCGGATCCCGGGCGGTTGCTCCAGAGCACCGTTATGGTAGAATACATCCGATGAGAAGATACAAACTCCCCCTGGAAATCCGCTTTCTGGAAGAAGGCTGCTATCTTGCCTCAAGCCCGGCGCTGCCTGGCCTGCTGGTCCAGGGAAAGACTGTGGAGGAGGTGCTCCGGTTGGCCCCGGACGTGGCCCAGGCCCTGATAGAGGCGATGAAAGAAAAGGGCGTCCCCCTTCCCGATGCGCTGCAGTCGGCTGAACCCCCGTTCCATGCCGACGTGCTGGTGCCAGCGTGACCTATCGCGTGCTAGCGAAGAAGCTGCGAGGACTCGGTTGCGAGTTTGTCCGGCAGGGGCCGGGTTCCCATGAAATCTGGTGGAATCCAGCCAACAAACACTTCACCACAGTGGTCAAGGGCAAGGGAGATATCCCCAAGGGCACCTTGTCGGCTATCCTCCGCGATCTCGACCTGTAGCGACATGGCTTCTCCCTGTCGTGTCCCGGTTTGACTGCCAACGCCCTGACGACACCCGCGAGGGGCGCCGCTACGGGATGAGGCTCCGTTTTAACTTCCGGTTGACCGCCTCCAGGTCGAACTCCTCCGGGGCCAACCTGCCGCCGAACGCCTCCATCCTTTCTTCGTATTCTTCATGCGATGGGTCGCTCATGACCTCCAGCAAGTCCTCATATCCCCAAACGCCACCGCAATCCTCGGGAGGGCAGGCGCGCTTGCCAGCGGTACAAACGGGATACGAGACCCGGGGGTCCGCCGGCAGCACCTCTTCCACCAGGATCTCGTGTTTCCAGGAATCGCCGAAGTCGTACTCGTAAAGAAACCTGCCCTTTTTCCGCGGCGCTTCTTGGCTCAGACTTGACTTCCATACCCCCCGGAATTCCTGCCGGAGCCGGAGGGCTGGCTCCGCGTCCACCTCCCCGTCACTGAAGTACACCTTGCCGATCTGAAACTGGTAGAGATGGTCGTTCTCCCATCCCATGACGATCTGGATGATATCATGGAGTTCGGAGAGAACGATGTCCGAAGGGACCTGAATCCGCCTCCATATCGGGGGACTGACGCCTATGAGGGTAATCTTCAATTGATGCACCGTTTTCCATGGTGGTCGCGCTCGATCCGGCATTTGAATTGCCTCCCGTTGTCACTGGCCAATTCTTGTCCCCCTTTTTCAAAGGGGGATTAAGGGGGATTCAACCGTAGTGCGACAGGGACAAGCCCTGTCGCTACGGATCCCTCTCCTTCGTGTCTTTGTGTCCTGGTGTCGTCATCCTGGAAGGGTTGGGGTGATGTCGACCCGCTGGACCTCCAGCTTCCTGGTATCTAGCTTGGGCTTGAAAATGATGGCCGGGCCGAGCTTTTCGGAATAGACGAAGCCTTCCGCTTGCCGGCCATCGCCGTACTTCTTCCTCAGCTCGTCAAGCGACCCCGCCTCCAGCGCCCGCGCCGGGCACCCCTCCACGCACACCGGCTTCTTGCCTTCGGCCCACCGCTCCAGGCAGAGGTCGCACTTCTGCATCTTCGCCCCGGCCTCCGCGCCGAACTGCGGCGCCTCGTAGGAACAGGCCTCCAGACACAACCGGCATTTGTCCTTGCCCAGGCAGGCCGCGCGGTCCACCACCACGATACCGTCCTGTTCCCGCCGGGCGATGGCGTCTACCGGGCAGGCGGCGACGCAGGCAGGCCGGGCGCACTGGTAGCAGGTAGCGAAGGCGAAGGCCAGGAACAGCTCCGGAAACCTACCCTTTTCCACCGTTTTGATCCTGATCCAGCTCGCCGGCCCCTCGGGAACGTCGTGCCAGTCCTTACAGGCCACGATGCAGGCCAGGCAGCCGTTGCAGCGGGTCTGGTCGAAATGGAAGCCTAATTGCATGTTCATGGCCCCCTAACCGGGACAGCGGGAACTAATTACTAATGACGAAACCCGAATGACGAATCAATGACGAATGAAGAATGACGAAACAAACTCCAAGAACCAAGTTCCAAGTTCCAAACCGGGCTCGAAAGAACGCGCTTGGTGATTGAAAGTTGAGGTTTTGGTATTGTTTGGAATTTGGCGCTTGGAATTTGGAGTTTATCTGGTCATTCGTCATTCGGACTTCGTCATTTCCCTTTGATTTGTCATTCGGACTTCGTCATTTCTTTCGTACCTCCACCAGGCAGGTATTGAAGGGAAAAGCGCCGCCCGGGGAATAAGCGTCCCTCGTCAGCACGTTGGCGCAGCCCGCCCGGTCCACCCCGTCTTCCCCCGGATCGTACCAGGCGCCGTTGGGTATCTCCACCACCCCGGGCATGATGCGCTCGGTGACCCTGGCGCGGATGCGGACCTTCCCCCGGTCGTTGAACACCAGGACCGTCTCTCCATCGGCGATGCCCCTGGACCGGGCGTCCGCCGGGTTTATCAGCACGGCCTGGGGCTCCAGCTCCCTGAGCCAGGGAATATTCTCGAACTGGGCGTTGGCGCGCCTCTTGAAATGGGTGGAAATCATCTGGAGCGGGTACTTGGCCGCCAGGGGGTCATTCCGGCTTTCCCAGCTTTCGATGTACTTCGGGACTGCGGGTAGGTCCGGCCGGCGCAAATCGGCCCATTGCTGTGAATATATCTCGATCTTGCCCGAGGGGGTGGGGAAGGGACTCCCGACCGGGTCCTCTATCTGTTTCTTAAGGGCGACATAAGGCTCGGCAAGTTTCAACCGGTAGATGCCGCTCTCCCTGAACCGGTCGTAGTCAGGAATCTCGCTGTTTTTCAGCATGGCCTTGAGCCAGTCTTCTTCCATCCCCTCGCCGAAACCGGAGAAGCCCAGCCGCGCCGCCAGGAGAGAGGCGATCTCAAGCTGGGACTTGCACTCGCCGGGGGGTTCGATGACTTTGCGGACGTAGCCGTAGAAGGGCAGGCCGACGCCCGCGGCGAAGTCGTTCCTTTCCAGAAATGTGGTGGTGGGCAGGACGATGTCCGCGAGCTTCGCCGTGGGCGTCATGAACTGCTCCTGGACGAAAATGAACTCCAGGTTCTTCGACCGGAACGCCCGGGCGATACGGTTGACGTTGGGAAAGGCGCTGACGAAGGCGCAATTGGTCACCGCGACGAGTTTGCAGTCGGCCATGTACCCGCCGGCCCTGCCCCTTTCGATGAAATCGGCGACGTCGCAGCGGTGGATCCTGGAAAGGCGATACCCGGGGGGAGCGCCCGGGGGTGGGTCGCGGAGGGGACGGTCATTCCCGCGAAGACGGGAATCCACCGGAGCACCCGGGGGCGGGGAGGGGACGGGATTGTTCAGGGGATTGCCCGCGTCCTGGAGCCGGGTGGCCCGGTAGGGATAGCCTCCAAAGGGAACAGCAGCTTCCCAGGCCCGCCCGGCGGCGTCGCCGCCGTGGACGCCGACATTGCCGGTCATGGCCGCCAAAGTGATGGCGGCGCGGTGGTACTGCTCTCCGTAAGCCGTCCGACCGGGGGCGATGCCGGCCATAAGAGCGGCGGGCTTGATCGTGGCATAGTCCCGGGCCAGGTTCTCTGTGATGGCCGCGGGAACGCCCGTGATGGCTTCGGCCCAGGCGGGGGTCTTCGGGACGTGGTCCTCCTTGCCAGTCACATAGTCCTTGAAGCGGTCAAACCCGGTGGTGTAAGCATCCAGGAACCGCCGATCCAGAAGTTTCTCGCCAATCATTACGTAAGCCATCGCCAGGAGCATGGCGGCGTCGGTCCCGGGCCGGATGGGTATCCACTGGTGGGCATACACGCCGGCCGAGTCGGTAAACCTGGGGTCCACCACCACGATGCGGGCGCCGGCCTCCCTGGCCTGGCTCAGGTACCAGTTGGTATTCACACCGCCCACCGTGCCGGCCGGGTTCCAGCCCCAGAGGATGATCAGGCGCGAGTTCACCAGGTCATCCCGCATGTTGCAGGTGTAAGTCGTCCCGTAGCTGGCAAGCTGGGCGTACATCCCGGCGGCAAAAGACGAGATGCCCCACGTTTCGGTAAACCCGCCCGCCAGGGCCAGCGCGCGGGACATCCAGTAGGCAGTATGCACGTTATGCGTATCGCCAGCCAGGGAGAGATGAAGGATGCTGGCCGGACCATAGCTGTCCCGGATGCGGACAATCTCGCTGGCGATGGTATCCAGGGCCTCGTCCCAGGAAATTCGCGTGAACTTCCCCTCGCCGCGCTCACCCGCCAGCCCGTGCGGGGCGTGGCGCGTGGATTCAACTCTGCGGGTGGCGCGAAAGCCCGTCCGCTTCAGCGGGTAGAGCAGACGGTCGGGGGCGTAGACCCGCTGCCGGTAGGCGCGGCCCTTCAGACAGGCCCGGAGCTGGGGCTCCTCGCCGGAGTCGGTTTCGATGCGTCTGATAACGCCGTCTTCGACGTGCAGCCTCAGGATGCAGGAACCCCCGCAGTGGCTGGCGCAGGTGGTGTTGACTATTTCCATGACAGAAACGATTTTAAGATTCGGGAACTGCGTCACCCATCGCTCTTCGTGATTTTCGTGCTTTTCGTGATTAATCCTGATTCGAATTCTGGTCACCGGTCGTTTCGAGGTCCACGCATGACCAGAAGCCGTGGCTCACAGGCACGGCGGCCTGTGGTACCGGGGAGGCGGTGTCCTGACTCACGACTAAGGACTCCCGACTCAAAACGGCGTGGGCATATGGGGTAAGGGTATCTCGATTACCGTTGGCCGGGTGGCGTCCCGCACCGACCGGAGCGCCGGGCCAAGTTCGTCCGGGCCGCTAAGCTTGATGCCCCGCGCTCCGAAGTCCTCGGCCACCCGGGCAAAATCGGGATTGTGCAGGCGGGTGCCGATGGCCCTGCCGTTATAGCCCCGCTGCTGGTGGTGCAGGCACGAGCCGAAGTAGCCATCAGCGAACACCAGGACCACCACGTTCAACTGCTCCGGGACGGCGGTGGCCAGCTCGGGAAGGGCGTACATGAAACCCCCGTCGCCGCACAGGGCCACCACCTGGCTCCGCGGGTTGCCGGTTTTGGCCCCCAGCGCCGCCGGAAAGGCATAGCCCAGCGTGGCAAAATACGAGGAAGTGAGATACGCCCGGGGTCGCAACACCGGGAAGGCCAGGTGCGCCCAGTAGGCCACGTTGTTCGTTCCGGAGACCACGATAGCGTCCTCTTCCAGTTCCTGACGAAGCGTCCGCAGGATGGAAAGCTGCACCGGGGCCATCTGCTCCAGCTCGGCCAGGACCTGCTTTCTTATCTCCCGGATGACGGACGGCGTCCAGTTGCTTCCGGTCCCGCCGGGCAGGAGCTCCAACAGAGAACGGAGCGCGGCGCGGGCGTCGGCGACTATGGCTGTGTGCGCCGCAGGCCCGCGCCTGATTTCGTCGGCGTCGGCGTCGATCCGGACCAGTTTCTGGTCGCTTGAAAGCCCGGATGTTGGTCCGAGGTTGAACCTGCTGCCTACCGCCAGAATCATGTCGGCCCGGCGCAAAGTCCGGCGCGCCGGGCCGAACCCGTGGAAGGCCGCCCCCAGGGAGAGGGGATGGTCCTCCCGGATGCTGCCCTTGCCCTCGGGCGTGGTGATTACCGGCGCGGCGAGGCGTTCTGCCAGCCGGGTCAGATCTTCTCCGGCGTTGGAGCTGATGACGCCGCCGCCGGCCCAGATAACGGGGTAGCGGGCCGCCGCCAGCGCGCTGGCGGCGGCCCGCATGGCGGCGGGGTCGGGCGCGGCCGGGGCGGGCCCGTCCGGCTCAAGCAGCCCCACCTCGGCCTTAGCCTCCATGACGTCCTTCGGGATTTCCATCTCCACCGGCCTCGGCCTTCCGGTTCTCAGATGGTGCATCGCTTCGTGGACAGCCCCGGGAATCTCTGGCGCGGCCAGAACGCGGCGCCCCCATTTCGTTATAGGCCGGAACACGTCGAGCTGGTCCTCCACCTCGTGGAGGGCGCCCCGCTTCTTACCGAGGTGATGACTTTCAACCTGCCCCGACACCAGCAGGACCGGCGCCGAGCCGGCGTAGGCCGTGCCGATGGCAGCGGCGGCATTGAGGGCGCCCGGTCCGGGCACGACCATGGCCACCCCGACCCTGCCGGTGGTGCGGGCGTAGCCATAGGCCATGTACGCGGCGGTCTGCTCGTGGCGCACCGTGATCCAGCGGATTCGCTGCTGGCGATAAATGGCATCCAGCGCCTCCATGATATGAACGCCGGGCAGCCCGAAGACCACATCCGTCCCCTCCGCGGCCAACGAAGCCGCGAGGGCTTCTCCCCCGGTCATAACCGGCATAAGTCACCCCTCCCGGTTTCCAGCAATAGCATTCATCGGCGTTAGCATACAACAGGGACGGTTGAAGATTCAAGATTGAAGATTCAACATTCAAACGCGCCGGCACGTCCGCCGGTACCACAGGCCACCGTGCCTGTGCGGGCTGGATTTTCGACACGGCAGACATTTGTCCTCCTGACGATCGACAATGGCCCGCTGTGGGGCGCATGGACTAGAGGTCAGTGACAAAGATATATGACAGCGGTTTCGTTCAAGGCTCATCCCGATGCGTCGGGGTGGTACCGGTTTGGGGAACACAGTCAGACCCCGCAAGGCTAAAGCCATAGGCTACGCCCCGCCCGGAGGCGTGCACAATCAGGGATTATTGCATTTCGACGCGGCAGCCTTTCCGAAACTGGACACCGCCGGCGGCAACGGGGTAGAATACGGAGCAGGGGCAGGCGGCGGTTTATGAAGCGCCCCGCGAAGGAAGCCCGCCCTGGAGATTCGGTGATGATTTCTCCGGGGTTTCGCGTCGCTGTGTGACTGTCTCAAGGAATGCCGGTCTTGCCCACTGCGGAGGAAACGACTATGAAGAGAATGATTCTCTTGTCAGCCCTGCTACCACTGCTACTGTGGTCCTTGCCCTCATGCGCCCCGGCTGCGCCGCCGGTTGCCGAGGTCAAGGCGCCGGCGAAACCAGCCGCGCCCGCGCCAAAGACCGGCTGGGAAGCCGAGTGGGCAGAAGTCCTGGCAAAGGCCAAAAACGAAGGAACGGTGTCGGTATCCACGACATGGAAGCCCGAGATGACCCAGGCTGTGGCCAAAGCCTTTCGCGATAAACACGGCATCGACGTGGAGTTCTCCCTGGCCGGACGCGGGGCGGAACAGGTGGCCAAGATCAAGGCGGAACAAAGGGCCGGCCTGTTCATGGTAGATTTCTTCGGCGGTGGTTCGACGACCGCCCTGAACTTGTTGAAACCGGAAGGCCTCCTCGGATCCCTGGAAGCGCTCCTCATCCTTCCCGAAGTAAAAGACCCCAAAGCCTGGCTGGGAGGCGGGCTGCCTTTTCTCGACAAGGAAAAGCAGTTCATGGCGCTACTGGCCCAGAAGCAAATCCACATCATCTATAACACCGACCAGATCCGAAAGGGAGAGTTGGAGACCTACCGGGACGCGCTGCGACCCCAGTACAAGGGGAAGATCACCATCAACGATCCCAGCGTGACCGGCGCCGGGGCTTCCTTCATGACCCACCTGGCCCACGTCATCTGGACTGTGGACGAAGCCAGGGAATACCTGAAGCAACTGGTCCGGGACCAGCAGGCGGTCATCCAGAGGGACAACCGCCTGGCGGTGGAGACGGTGGCCCGGGGCAAATTCGCCGTCGGACTGGGAGTCGACCAGCAAAACCTGTCCGATTTTCTGAGAATGGGCGCGCCGCTGGATGGCGTCTACATCAAGGGGCCGATTTCGGTGTCGCCGGGGTCGGGGGGTATCTCCGCGGCTAACAAGCTGGCCCATCCCAACGCCGCCAGGGTCTTCCTGAACTGGCTGTTGAGCAAGGAAGGTCTGACCGCCTTTTCCGGGGGCGCCGGCACCGTGAGCGGCCGCACCGACGTTACCGTTGAAGGAGTCCACCCCCTCTACCAGTTCCGGCCCGGCGAAGAGCTCTCCATGCAGACCGAAGAAAAGGCTATCCAGATGGGTGAAATGATAGGGGTGGCCAAACAGGCCATCGAAGAGGCGTTGAAGAAATAGCGATCCCGTAGGGCAGACCCATGGGTCTGCCCGCCGGTACCGCAGGCCACCGTGCCTGTGAACCCCGGGATTCGGACAAAGCCGAAAGACGCACCAGCGGCCGAGTTGGTTGAGCCCTCGGTTCCGTCATAGCGCCCGCGGCGGCGCCCTGGATATGGCCTGCCATGAAAGGCAGGGCGAGGACCTCAACTTCATCGAGGCCATGGCGCCGGCGCTGAACGAATTCCTGACCGAAGCCCGCAGGCACGGGGTGAGAGTCGCCTATGCCCAGATGCTGGCCGATCCGCACAGGGTCAGCCATTCCTGGAGACCCTCCGGTTCCCGCATGAAAATCGGCGACCACTGTTTGCCCGAGACCCGGGGAGGCGCACTTCTATGCGCCCACCACCCCCCGAGGGCGATATCCGGTTCATCAAGCGCCGGTACAGTATGTTCACCAACCCCGATTTCCCCGCCTTCCTGCGCATGAACCGGAGCGAGACGCTGGTGGTTACCGCGGTGGACACTCCCGTCTGTGTGGAATCAACGGTGCAGGACGCCAGCATAGCGGACTTTGAGGTTATGGTGCCCCGGGACTGCGTGGCCACCTATTCCCGCGAAATGCACCAGAGTTCCCTCCGCATCATGGCCAGGAACTTTGCCCTGGTGGTAGATTCCGCCAAAATAATCCACGCCTGGCAGTGGCGGAGCCTCCACCCCGCCCGCGAGTCCTGACAGAAGCAAACCGGTTACGGTTGCGCAGCGGAATTGCTGCAGTTGACCTTCTTTTTCGCCCGCTGATCCCCAGCCCGTTTTCTGTGGTCCGGGCAGTCACCTACCAATTGCCAGGAAGATAGACTGGCGGCACAGGCATCCCCGCCTGTGGGAGCCGCCTATTTTCATCCGTGATGGTGCTTGGCCTACCAGGCATGGAGGATTGCTCAGAAAATGTCACCCTGTCCCGACACGTCGGGACTCTCGGAACGGAGCATGCTCCGTTCCGGAGAGCCGGAGCCCCGAGCAAAGCGAAGGGGCAGTCGAAGGGTCTTTGGTACCCCCGCGCCCGAAAGAACCTGTGCTGAGCGGAGCGAAGGATTCTTCGACTCTCCCGATTCTATCGGGACTTGCGCTCGTCAAGGCTTTCAACGACATCGAACGTCATGGCTCATATCCGGCAGCGCTGCGCTACCTACTGAAACTCAGAATGACGGAGCGCGCAGTCAGCCTCATCCTTCATGGTGCGCCACAGGCACATGAGGGATTTCTACCTATTATTTACCAATATTTACCTTCTTCAAGGGGAGAGCAGGAATCGTGCACGTTGACAACGGCCACCCGAATATGCGATATTGCGGGCAAGTCGGTTAGTACTGGTACGGCAAAAACCAACAGCGGTGCTCCTTTCGGCATTTTGAGCTAAGCCATGGAGAGTAGCCACACTCTGCGAGCGGGCCCGATGGACGGCGTCGAGATCCCTGCTTTCTGATCTCAAGTTAAAGCTGCACCTTCTTCAAGCCTATCCAGAGAGGAGGTTCATATCGGAAAACGTCGCACTGGGCACTGGGATACCTGCCACCTGAGGACTATGAGAAATCACTACCCGGGGGGCGCAACCAAGAAGAACCTGGCCTCTGTACCCTTCTCGTCCAACAATGGGGATGCAATCAAATGTGAAGGAGAAAAACATGAAAACCCTCTGTAGAACGATGGTATTCCTGGTAGCTTTGTTCATTTCCCCCTCTCTGTTAGCCAGCCCGGCCCTTGCTGATGGCGACCTGATTGTTACCACCAATACGACGTTGGCAGCCGGAAGTTATGCCTTCAACAATGTGACCGTTTCCAACAATGCTGTTTTGACGTTGTCGTCCGATACATCCCTTCCAGGATTCAAAGGAGTAACCATAAATGCCGCAACTCTAACCATCGACGCCGGTTCCAGCGTTTCCGCTGACTGGCAGGGCTATCCGGCGTCACAGGGGCCAGGAGGCACTTCGACCAGTGCGGGAGGGGGTGGTACCTATGGTGGCACCGGCGGTCTGTCAGACAAAGCCACCTATGGCTCAGCCCTTCAGCCGGTAGACCTCGGCTCCGGCGGCGCGAGCACCGCCGGCGGCGGCGCCATCAGGCTCATTACCGGCTCCCTCAGTGTTAATGGCTCTATCACCGCTAATGGTTCGGCGGTTTATTACGGGGCCGGCGCCGGCGGCAGCATCTGGGTTACCACTCAAACCCTGTCTGGGGCCGGAACAATCCGCGCCAACGGGGGAGTCCCCAACCACCATGGCGGCGGCGGCGGTGGCCGCGTCGCCGTCTATTACTCAGGCTCCAGCTACACCGGTACAGCCGAGGCGAAAGGCGGCGCCGGCACCATTTCCTACCCCGGACAGGATGGGACGGTGGCCTTCTTTGATATCCCGAACAATTACCTCTATACCGGCCATGCCTTCCGCTTCCAGGCTAACGACGGAACCTTTAGTTTTAGCAAGGTCGTTCTAAGCAATTCCACAGTAACCACCGAGGGCACAATCAGCCTGACCGCCGGTGAGTTCCGGATGGAGAACAACTCCAGTCTGACCACGACCGGTAATCTCAACCTCACGGCTGACCAGCTCACCATGCAGACCAGTTCCAGACTGACCTTGAACGCTTCGTCCAGCGTCACCGTTAGTCAACCCCTCTCCCTCAATGGCGCCACCATTACTTTTAACGGGGCGCAGTCGTTGACGGCCCCGCCCCTGGTCCTTAACGCCTCCACATTAGCCCTTTCCGGCTTGGAAACCCTCAATATCGGCGGCGACATCACCTTAACCAACAGCTCAAAGATTACCCATATCCCCCAGGGCAAGATTAATCTGAATCTGCAGAATCTGACCATAGATGCTACGTCCAGTGTTTCG
>JACQUA010000319.1 GCA_016210565.1 Chloroflexota bacterium | reverse complement strand
GCCGATAGCCGATAGCCGACAGCCGATAGCCGACAGCTACTCTTCCATCCCCGGCACCGGAAACCGCGAGCACATCTCCATCACTTCATCCCGGACCCTGCCCACAACTCTTTCGTCCTTGAGGTGCGATAAGACCTCGACAATCAACCCCGCCAGGCGGCGCATTTCCCCTTCGCCCATGCCCCGGGTGGTCACCGCGGGGGTGCCCAGGCGGATGCCGCTGGTTATCTGGGGCGGCTGGGGGTCGAAGGGGATGGTGTTCTTGTTCACGATGATGCGGGCCTGCTCCAGGGCCTCCTGGGCAGCCTTCCCCGTGATGTGCACGGGCGTCAGGTCCACCAGCACCAGGTGGGTATCGGTGCCCCCGGAGACCAGGCGCAGCCCGTGGCCCCGCAGCTCCTGCGCCAGCAGGCGGGCATTGTCTACCACCGCCCGCTGATAGGTCACGAATTCGGGACGCGAGGCTTCCTCGAAGCAGACCGCTTTGGCGGCGATGGTATGCACCAGCGGCCCCCCCTGGAGACCGGGGAACACCGCCGCATCCACCGCCGGCCCGTATGGCTGCTGGCTCAAGATGAATCCCCCCCGGGGGCCGCGGAGGGTCTTGTGCGTGGTGGAAGTTATCACTTCGGCGTACGGCGCCGGGCTGTCATGCAGGCCCGCGGCGACCAGCCCGGCAAGATGGGCCATATCCACCACCACCCTGGCCCCAACCATGTCGGCCATGTGCCGGAATTTGTCAAACTCCAGGGCCCGCGGGTAGGCGCTGGCCCCGGCGACGATAACTTTGGGGCGGTGCTGGACCGCCAGCTTTTCCAGTTGCTCGTAGTCCAGCCGCTCCGTCTCGCGGTTCACGCCGTAGGTGACGAAATGGTAGAGTTTCCCCGAGAAATTCACCGGGCTGCCGTGGGTAAGATGGCCCCCGTTGGCCAGGCTCATCGCCATCACGGTATCCCCGTACCCCAGGAGGGCAAAATAGGCCGCCATGTTCGCCTGGGCGCCGCTGTGAGGCTGCACATTGGCGTGCCCGGCCCGGAAAAGGCGGCGCGCCCTTTCTATGGCCAGGCCTTCCACCGCGTCTACATTTTCACACCCGCCGTAGTAGCGCCGTCCGGGGTAGCCTTCGGCGTACTTGTTGGTGAGCAGCGAGCCCTGGGCCTCCAGCACCGCGCGGCTGGCATAGTTCTCCGAAGCGATGAGGTTGATGGTGGTCTTCTGCCGCTCGGTTTCGGCGGCGAGGGCAGACGCAACCAGGGGATCGGTTTGGCGAATGAATTCAAACATGCTTCTCAAGCTGTCAGCTAACAGCTTTCAGCTATCGGCATCCAGCGTTCAACTGACGGCTGATAGCTGACGGCTGACAGCTAGCGGTAGTTTACCCCGCAAGGGAACACAGTGTCAACCTGCCCGCGGGGGGTGTAGCCGCAGGCTTTATGCCTGCGGGGGTGGGGTCCTTTACGCCTGCGGGGGTGGGGTCACGAGCGCACCCGTAAAGGGTGCGGCTACGGTTGCTCGACTGCCGGCTATCGACTGTCGTATAATCTCTGGTATCCACTCTTTTCTTTGAATCGTGGTAATCGAACAAGGATATAACATGAACAAACAGAAATTCCTCGCCGCCCTCAGCGCCATGCTGCTGGTATTCTCCCTCAACGTCTGGCCGCTGACCCCGCAGTCCCTGGCCGCCGAAGGGACCAGCGTCGAGATCGGCTCCGCGTCCATTGTCACCGGCGGTATCGTCAAAGTCCCTATCAACGTCAAGAACTTCACCAAAGAAACCGGCCTCGGCGCCTACGACATCCAGGTGACCTTCAACACGACCGCCCTGCGGGTCCTCAACCTGGGCGCCAGCACCAACCCCTCTTTCGGAATGCCCGTCCAGAACATCAATAACGTAGAGGGAATAGTTTACCTCAATGCGTTTCAGGCCCGCATTCCCGGGCCGGTGGGCGATGTTAACCTGGCCTCTCTGGAAGTACAGGGCCTGTCCAGCGGGAAATGGACGCTGGGGCTCAAGGTCATCACCCTCTCCGATACCCAGGGTTCCGACACCGAGGCCGCGGTGGTGGATGGGATTATCCAGGTCGACCCCGGCCCGGCGCTGGAAATCGGCTCCGCCTTTTTGCCTCTGGAGAAGATAGTCTCCTTACCGGTGGTGGTCAAAGATATTCCCGCGGGCAAGCCCCTGGCGTCCTATGGCGCAAAGATATCATTCACTCCGGCCTCGTTGAAAATCACCGGCGTCAAAGGCGGCGAGCCGCCCTACGACCGCCCCCCCGCCTTTACCATCGACCCCGACGGGGCCTCGGTTTCTATCTCCGCGGCCCAGCTTCCGGCGGCGGCCGCGGGCAACGCGGTCGTGGCCTACATCGAGGTCAGCTCCGCCAGCGCCAACAGGTTCCTGGCGTCCATTTCCCAGCTATTACTCAAAGCGCAGGACGGCTCGACAATCGCGGCCAACCCCATCCCGGGGATGCTGTGGGCGCTGGCGCCGTCCACGGTCGAAACCTCTTCGCCGGTGCTGACGGTGGGGGAGTTCGAAGCCGTCTCGGTGCAACTCAGGAACATTCCGAGCATCGCCGGGCTGGGGTCCTATGAACTGGAGATCAAGTACGACCCGCGCACCATCAAAGTGGCGCGGGTGACCGATTGGCCCATGCCGGACAAGGGCTTCGTCCAGGCCAGCTC
This sequence comes from Chloroflexota bacterium, assembly GCA_016210565.1. Taxonomy (GTDB): domain Bacteria; phylum Chloroflexota; class Dehalococcoidia; order JACQUA01; family JACQUA01; genus JACQUA01. Next base: position 7,015 of record JACQUA010000319.1, on the reverse strand, counting down.
GTCCCACACGGAGGGGACCGTCGTGGTCAGGGGTACTATTGACAAGAAGCCGGGGCCGGTGGGCGGCGTTTCCCTGGTGGAACTGATAATCCAGGGCATCGAAGGGGGACAGTCCTCCATCGGCATCAACATACGAAGTTTTAAGGATACCGCGGGTAATCCCATGGAAGTCACCGCCAAACCCGGGTCGGTGACAGTGAGGGCCTTGACCACGGTGGAGATAGGCTCCGGCTCCCTGGTGGTGGGCGCCGGCGGGAAGATCGCCATAACCATCAGAGACTATATCGACCCGGATGGCCTCGGCAATTCCTGGATAGAAATCGCCTATCCCAAAAGGGTGCTGGAAGTAACCGCCATCGAGCCCGGCGATATTCCCTTCGATAAACCGCCCCAGCAGCAGACCGTGGGCGTGGACATTCCCGCCGGCGTCATCACCATCACCACCAGCCCGGCGCGGCTCAAACCCAATTCGCCCGTCGTCCTGGCCAATCTCACCGTAATGCCGCTGGCCGAAGGGGATTTCCGCCTGTCGCTGCGGGGCGGCAACGTGAACAACAGCCGCAACCAGCCCATTCCGGCCAAAGCTACTGAAGGGACCATCAACGCTAAGTCCCCCTTCAAGATGTCCCCCCTGGCCATAGCGCCGCGCCAGCCCGCCATCAAAGAGAAAGCCACGCTGACCGCCACCATCACCAATACGGGGACGACCAAAGCCGTATATCCCGCCAGGTTGTGGATCGGCGCCTCCCTGGAAGAGTCCGGCGCCATAGAAGTGGAGCCGAACAGCTCGCGCAACATCTCTTTTGGCGTTACCAGGGACCTCCCCGGGGCGTATAAGGCCATGCTGGGGGAGGGCGAACTCCAGTTCACGGTCATCAACCCGGCCGACCTGAAACCGGGGACGCTGGCCATAAACCCGACCGCACCGGCTGCGGGCGAGACGGTGACCGTATCGGAACGCGTGGAAAACTCGGGGAAAGTCGAAGGCATCTACACCGCGCGCCTGAAGATAAACCAGGTCTTGAGAGATTCCAAAGAGATGAGTCTGAAGCCCGGTGAAAACCGGGAGGTAAGCTTCCCGCTCAACAACCTGGAGCCTGGCAGTTACAATGTGGACCTGGATGGACAGGCCGGCTCTTTCACTGTTTCCGGTGGGGGCGGGGCGGGGCAGTTCCCGGTCCTCCCGGCAGTCCTTGTCCTCCTCGTGGTGCTGGAGGGCATCGCCATCGGGCTGTTGCTGGCCCGCCGCCGCGCCCGCGCGGCGTAAACCAGGGGTGTAACCGCGCGCTTAACGGGTGCGCCGGCAGCGGACTGGTCTACCCGTAGCCGCACCCTTTACGGGTGCGCCGACGGCCGGCATTACGCGTGCGCCGGTTGTGCACACCGTAGCCGCACCCTTTACGGGTGCGTTGGTTGGATGAACTGCATTGGTTATCAGGGAAAAACACCACCGCCTTGCCAGGGAATGCTACCAGGGGGAGGTAATGGTAGCATTTACCCTCCGCGTCAAGGCAGGAGCAGCCGACTTCTACCAGGCAGCGGTGGTAGATGCCTGTATCGGGATATTAGAGGCGATCTGCACCGGCAACTCACTCCAGGCTATCTATTGCTTCATGCCCGACCACCTGCACATAGTCCTGATCGGCCAAAGCCCGAATTGTGATTTATGGAAGTCGCTCGTAGAATTCAAGCAGCGGACCGGCTTCTGGTTCAAGTGCAACCGGCCTCAAATCAAGTGGCAGAAGGATTTCTACGACCACATCGTGAGAAACGACGAGGGTCTCAGGCACGCGATTACATACTGCTTGGGTAATCCTCTGGCTAAAGAGGTGGTAGACGACTGGCAGGAATATCCGTACAAGGGGGGCATCGGATTGGATTTGGAGACCATTTTCTGATGGCTGTAGCCGCACCCTTTACGGGTGCGCCCACGGCCGCCCCACCCCCGCTGATGGCGGTCGGCGCAGTAGCCGCACCCTTTACGGGTGCGCGGGCCGGCCGCCGCCGCCCCCGCAGGCGTAAAGCCTGCGGCTACAGGTGGCTTGACAGAACAACAAACGGCGTGCTACAGTTGAACAACATGAACAACGGCCCCGATACCGCAGCGCCCACGCCCAACCCCACCCCCGCAGGGCGTAGCCGCACCCTTTACGGGTGCGCCCATGGCCACGCCACCCCCGCAGGCGTAAAGCCTGCGGCTACAGGCCGGGCCGCCAGGAGCCGCTCTCAGGGACGCAAGGGCTGGTGCATCCTCTTTCATCATCCCCTGCGCCGGGATGCCCGCAACCGGCCTCTGCGCATCCGCAAAGGACTTGCCACCAGGGACGACAGCGAGGCCGATGAGCTGGTCCGGCAGATGAACCGCCTGCTCCAGGACGAGTCCTACTGGACGCCTTCGGCCCGGCAGCGGGCCGCCGGTCATTTCGACCCCCGCGTGGTCTCCATCTTTTTTGACTCCATCGAACAGCCCGACCAGGAAACGTGGGGGGAAACGAGAGGAAAGGTGATACCGCTGCGGTTTTGAAGAAGTGTTGAGTAGTAGCAAAAGTAGGAAGGGTAGGAAAAGAAGCCAGTAGCGAGTAGTGAGTAGGGGGGGTGCGGAATCCAATAACTCAATAACCCAATAACTCAAAGAACTCAGTAAAGGAGAAGTCCAAATGCAGGTAGTCAAGACCGATTGCGCCCTCTGCGTCAACTGCTGCGGCGTCGATGCCTACGTAGATGACGGCAGGCTGGTCAAAGTATCGGGCATACCGGAGCATTTCCTCAACCAGGGGGGCCTCTGTCCCAAGGGCGAGCACCTGGTGGAGTGGGTGTACTCCCCGGACCGCGTCAAGTACCCTATGAAAAGGGTCGGCAACGCCTTACAGCGCATTTCCTGGGACCAGGCCATGGATGAGATCGCCGGGAAGCTGAAAGAGCTCAAGGCGGCCTATGGCCCGCAGACCATGGCCATCTACACCGGCTCCGTCGGCGTGGAGAACATCGAGCTGGCCGCCTTCATGCAGCGGTTCCGCGGCGCCTATGGCAGCCCCAACTTCCTGTGCGTGGAAAGCATCTGCTACCGCGTCCGCATCCTGGCCCGCCAGATCACCTTCGGGCGCTACCCGGTGGAAGAGCCGGAAAAGGCCAACTGCATCATTCTCTGGGGCCACAACCCGGAAAACACCTACTGGACCATCGCCAAGGACATCCGGAAACGGGTCAAAGAAGGACTGAAACTGATAACCATCGACCCCCGGCGAATACCCCTGGCCAAACTCGGCATTCACGTCCAGCCCCGTCCCGGCACCGACTGCGCCATCGCCCTGGCGATGATGCACGTCATCATCAACGAAGACCTGTGGGACAAGGAATTCGTCAACAAATGGACCGTGGGCTTCGACAAACTTGTCGAGCACGTCAAGCCGCTCACGCCCGAATGGGCCGAAAACATCAGCGGCGTTCCCGCCCCTGAAATACGCAAGATCGCCCGCCTCTTTGCCACCACCAAAGGCGCCTGCATCCTGCAGGGCGTGTGCTCCATGGACCAGCAGATGAACAGCCTTCAGAACTCCCGGGCCTTCTCCATCCTGGAGACCATCACGGGCAATATCGACATCCCTGGCGGCTGGGCCACCACTCCGCTACTGCCGCTGACCGACCTCCGTTTGCCCCTGGACGCCAAACCCATCGGGGCCGATGAATATCCCGTATTCTACAAATTCGGCAAGCGCCCCGCTCCCTACGGCCAGGCCATGCTGCTGAGCGAGACCATATTGAACGAGAAACCATACCCTATAAAAGCGCTCCTGGTCGCCGGCGGCAACCCCGCCCTGGACTTCCCCGACACCAACCGCTTCCTGGCAGCCATGAAGAAGCTGGACTTGCTGGTGGTCATCGACCCCTTCATGAGCGAAACCGCCGACCTTGCCCACTACATCTTGCCCGCCTGCACCTTCCTGGAGAAAGAAGGCATCGGCGGCTATCCCTACGGCCTAATGCACGGGACTTCCTTTGTAATGTTGCGGAAGAAAGTTATCGAGCCGCTCCACGAGAGCAAGGCCGACTGGTGGGTCTGGAGCGAGCTCGGCCACCGCATGGGCTACGGCGAGCACTTCCCCTGGAAAACCGATGAAGAAGTGGTGGACCACCTCTTCTCCAAGAGCGTCATCTCCACCAAGCAGCTCAAGGAAAATCCGGGCGGCAGCTTCTTCGGCGAAAAGGTCTACCGGATTTACGAAAAGAGCGGGTTCTCCACTGAGTCCGGGAAGATCGAAATCTATTCCAAAGGCCTGGAGCGGTTTGGCTTTCCCGGCCTGCCCACCCACATCGAGCCGAGCCAGAGCCCGGTGGCCAATCCCGAGTTGGCCAAAGACTACCCGGAGATTCTCATCACCGGGGCCAGGGCGCTGGAATACATCCATACCCAGTTGCGCAACCTGCCCGGCATCCGCGCCATGAGGAACGAGCCGGAAGCGGAAGTTCACCCGGCTACTGCCAGGAAATACGGGTTCGTCAACGGCGAGGTCATCGGCGTGGAGACGCCGCGGGGACAGATCAAAATTCGGGCCAAAGTCACCGAGGATATCAAAGAGGGTGTGGTGAGCATCCCCCATGGCTGGGCCGTGGCCAACGCCAATGTGCTGACGGACATCACGATGAGAGATGCCATCGTCGGCTATCCCGAAACCAAGGCCATAGCATGCAGGCTGGTCAAGCTGGGATAGCTGTCAGCCGTCAGCTATCAGCAGTCATTGTGGCACAGGCGTCCCGCCTGTGAGCCAAAGCAGGAGACCAGAGCCTCTCTAAACTGGAACAAGCGCGGTCCGAGGGCCAGCAACAACAAAGCGCAGACCCGGTGAAAATCCTGCCTTCACAGGCAGGGACGCCTGTGGTACCGGGGTGAATCGTCATGAAGCTTCGCGTCTATTCTTCCCGGAACCGGTCGGGCGACATCATGGATATGGAAGAGGCCCGGGAGTGGGACTACTATGACCCCGCCGCCCTGGTGGTGGTGGAAAACGAGCTCGTCCGCAGCTATAATGAGCTTTTGGCGGTCGCCTCCCGGCCGGGTACCAGGGACAAAGAGTTGCTCGACGTCCACTTGATGATAACGCTGACTGGAGGGTAATACCTGTCACCCTGAGCGCAGCCGAAGGGTCTTTCTGAGATTCCGTAGCCGCACCCTTTACGGGTGCGCTGCCGGGTCCCACCCCACCCCCGCAGGCGTAAAGCCTGCGGCTACGGATTGGTACCAACCGCCCCGGCGCCGCCCCGCAGGCGTAAAGCCTGCGGCTACGGTGTGACCGCCCGCATTCCGCCCGGTATTTTTGAAGGAGGCACAATAAGATGACGAGCAAAGCCACTTCTCTCCGGTCCACCCTGAAAGCCTTTGAGGCGTCCGGCGAGCTGCTCCGGGTCAGCAAGGAAATTGACCCCATCTACGAAATCGCCGGCATGCAAAAGGCCCTGGAAAGCGGCCCGGCCATCCTCTTCGAGAACATCAAGGGCTACCCGGGCGTGCGGGACGCGGGCAATATCTTCGCCCGCCGCGAAAGGGTCGCCGCCCTGTTCGGCCTGGACGACCCGCGAAAACTGAAGTTCAAGGCCCTCCAGTCTATGAAGAAGCCTCTGCCCCCGAAGGTGGTCGAGGAAGCCCCGTGCCAGGAAGTAGTCCTCACCGAAAACCTGGACGTCGAGAATATCCTCCCCATCATCAAGCACAGCGAGGATGACGGGGCCCGCATCCTGGGCGGGACCAACGTCTTGCTGGGAGAAAGGTATTTCGGCGGGGGTACCGAGGTCTCTTTCAAGAGAATGCACTTCCGGGGCAGGGACTGGGCGAGCATGGAAATCGGCATCGGCAGCCATATCTGGGATGCCTGTCTGGAGCACCGGGGCGAAAAAATTCCGGCCACGGTGAACATCGGTACTCCGCCCGCGGTGATGGCCGTGGCCGCCGCCATGTTCATCCACGCCGTGGTGCCCCGGGGTTCCGACGAGCTGGGCTTCGCCGGGGCGCTTCAGGGGGAGCCGGTGGAACTGGTGAAGTCCAAGACCATCGATGCCTGCTCCATCGCGCAGTCCGAATGGGTGCTGGAGGGGTACATCGATACCACCCAGCGTGTCTGGGAGACCGCTGAAGGGGAAAAGATCGGACAGGGCGGGGTGGCGCCCGTGATGCCGGAGTGGCCGGGCTATTTGGGCCGGGACTACCGGGGCTTCAAGTTCCAGGTCACTGCCGTCACCCACCGGAAAGACCGTCCCATTTTCTTCACGCCGCTGGCCAAGTCCTTCGAGTGCGACAACGCCGGAGCGCCCTTCCGAGAGGCCTGTTTCTTCGAGCTGGCGGAGCGGATGGTGCCCGGACTGGTCAAGGACGTGAACATCCTTCCCGGCGTCGCCGGGTGGGGCAGCCATATCATCTACCAGGTCAAGAAGAGGAGAGGTGGGGACGAGGGCTTCCAGAGGAATATTCTCGGCGCCGCCCTGGGCGCCGCCCTCGGCCTGCGCCTGGCGGTGGTGGTGGATGATGACATCGATATCTACAGCGCCGACGATGTTCTGTGGGCTATCATCACCAGGGTTAGCCCGGACGCCGACATTTTAAGGGGAAGCAAGGGAGGCGTCGGCTATCCCATGGTGCCCGCCGAAAGGGAAGGGGCCAGCGTCCAGGGGAAGCCGGGTTTCTATTACGAGGGCGGGATGGGGCTGGATGCCACGGCGCCCTACCGGGCCAGGGAGGACTTCCACCGCGCCAGATATCCCGTCAGCCGGATCAAGCTGAGCGACTGGCTTTCCCCGGCGGACCTGGCGCGCTGCCAGGCCCTGCAAACCGAATACGGCAAGGCGCTGGCCCGGCTGGGGGGATAGAAGGGGTTTATAAGGTTCATAAGGTTTGTAAGGTTAGAAGGTTAGAAAGTTCGAAGGTTGCCGTGAGTTCATTGCGTTATTGAGTTATTGGGTTATTGAGTTCCCCTCCCCCGCCGACTGCTTGACTGCTCGACTGCTTGACTGCTTGACTGCTCAGACT
>JACQUA010000318.1 GCA_016210565.1 Chloroflexota bacterium | reverse complement strand
GAGTTTCAATCCCCTTCCGAGGATTACTGGGTTTCTCACTAATGACCCAGCGACGGCCAAAATCGGGCAATTCTTCGAGTTTCAATCCCCTTCCGAGGATTACTGGGTTTCTCACTGGACCTACGAGAAGAACAACGATGTGCTGGTAAGTGAAAAGTTTCAATCCCCTTCCGAGGATTACTGGGTTTCTCACTGGATCATGTCATAACCAAAAACCCCGTGGTAACGGTTTCAATCCCCTTCCGAGGATTACTGGGTTTCTCACCAAGCCTATCGGAGAGGCCGACGTGAGGCTCAGGGGCAAAGTTTCAATCCCCTTCCGAGGATTACTGGGTTTCTCACCGGTATCTCAAAGGCCACAGGTGCAAGCTGTGGGAGGTGGGTTTCAATCCCCTTCCGAGGATTAGTGGGTTTCTCACGGAGCCTGATTTTCAGATATTCCGAGATGGTCATTTCGTTTCAATCCCCTTCCGAGGATTAGTGGGTTTCTCACAGTTGTCCTGTGGTTGGATTGGGAAACGGACCGGGACGGTTTCAATCCCCTTCCGAGGATTAGTGGGTTTCTCACCCATCCTGGATGAGGAGCAGGAATACCACGACAATATGCGTTTCAATCCCCTTCCGAGGATTAGTGGGTTTCTCACAAAAAAACCGCCTTTCACCGTGAGGCGGTGGACGCGTTTCAATCCCCTTCCGAGGATTAGTGGGTTTCTCACCGCTGGCTATAGATTTTATATCTTCTTTGCGAGCAGGTCAATAGCCGGCGGGCTCCCGGGCCCGGATTTGGCCGGTTCTGCTGTTTCTGAACGGCGAGGAGCTCGCTCAGGCCACGAAATAGGGCTTCTTGAGACCCGTTCGCTTCGCTCAGGGTGACAGCCTGCCTGGGAGGATGACGCTCAGGCCACAAAATAGGGCTTTTCCCGCTGCACCTCCCCCACGCCGTCGATCACCACTTTGGGCAGGCATGACTGGCATAAGGAATAGTACCGCACACCGTCCGCCTCGGCGTCTATGATCTTTTTCACCTTCGCCCTCATCTTTTCAAAAAGCTGGTCGGTCACCTCACATTCAAAAACGCTGCGCTGCACGCGGTAGCCGAAACCTTCCAGCGTCCGGCTCAGGCTGGTGCGCCTCTTATCATCGGGGATGTCGTAGCAGACAATGATGAACATCGGGTGAAATGACGAAGTCCGAATGACGAATGACCAAGCGAATGACGAAGCCCGAATGACGAGTGACCAAACAGTAGCGAGTAGCCAGTAGCGAGTAGACAATAGACAGTAGGTAGTAGCCGGCAGCTGGCGCGGCGGCGTGTCGCCAGGGAAATCCCCCTTGATCTCCCTTTGCGAAAGGGGGAAGAGTCACCGCACCAGGAAGGGCTTATATTCGCCTTCGGAACCAGTCAGCACCCGCGCCAGTTGCCTGACCTGCAGCTCCAGGCAGCGCCGGTAGGTCACCTGGTGTCCGGTCAGGGGGTGCGCAATATTGGTCAGGAGACGCTCCTCGTACTGGTGGATGAATTTCTTGACGGCCTCCGGGCTGAGGAGCACCATGCCGTTTTCCTCCTTCTTCTGGAAGTCAGTCCCCGTCAGGATGTTGCTGCTGACGGTCTTGAGCACGATGGAATCGGCGATCACCGGCCGGAACTCCTCCATGATGTCGAGGGCCAGGCTGGGCTTGGAATACTCCACGCTGTGGAGGAAACCGAGAAACGGGTCCAGCCCCACGATCCTGACCGCGGCCTGCACGTCGTACGCCAGGAGTGTATAGCTGAAGCTGAGCAGGGAGTTGACCGGGTCCCGCGGCGGCCGGCGCACCCGGGCCTGGAAGCCGAGGTCCTGTTTGAGCAGGGTCTTGAAGGCGTTGTAGTAGAGGACGCTGGCGTAGCCTTCGATGCCCAGGAGGCTGCCGGTGTTCTCCGCCTTTTCCAGGTTTTCCACCGCCCGGGTGAGTCCCCCCACCGCTTCCGATAGCGGCGCCGCCGGGGTCTCCCTGGCGTAACGCATCATGAGGGTGCGCTGGTTGGCCAGCTTGCCCCGGAGCACCGCCCGGGCGATGTTGAGGCGGAGGGCCGGGCTGGCCAGGGCCTGGTGCTGCGTTTGCCTGAGCAGGCCGAATTTGGACTCGCCGGAAAAGAGGCGGCCGTGGTATCTTCCGGTGCTGGAGCAGAAGGCGCAGTCGATGCCCTGGATGAGGAGGTGGTGGATGACGGGCGTGGTGAGGCCGATATTGCCGAAGATGACCACCTGGTCCACTTTGGCGGCGGGGACGGTCAGGATGGTCTTACCCTCCTTGACCACCTCCAGGGTATCGCCGTCTTTTCTCAGTGTCGAGCCCTGTTCTACCAGATAAAGGACGGGCATTATCGATCCTCCGGGTCTGTCCCATGCCCATGGTGGTTTTGGCGCCGGTGCCGGAAAAAAAGGCGAAATCCGCCAGGACGTTGAGAGCCAGGACATCTTCATCTGGCATGCCGCTGTCTATCAGGTAATTACAGACACCTTCAAAGCCCGTTTCCTGGTAATTGTTGAAATGCAGGATGCGGGTCTCAAGACGGTATTGGGCAGGGATTACGCGCTCGTCCAGGGCGCCGAGAACGGAGAGTGAAAGCTTCACAGGGTTGAGAGCGTTCCACCGGCTAAGGTAACTGCCAAACACCAGAGAGGGTTGAGGGAAAAGGTTGTTTCGCTTACCGCCCGAACGGAAGGCGGTGGGTGAGAGAAAACGAAGGCTTATCCGGCGTTGTGGGGTTGCTTGCCCGAGTAGTTCATGCCACTGCCGGCAGAGGGCCCAGGGCGACTTATCAGGCGTGGTAGCCACCTCTACGACGTTGAAGACGCTATTCTGCAGCCTCAATTCGGCCGAGGTGGCTTTCAGAAGAAGACTGCCCAGGAAGGCAGAGAAGACTGTGTCATCCAGGATTGTCAGCCGTATTTCATAAAGGCTTTTGGCGCTCAGGCGGATCTGGTCTCCGGCGCGGGTGAATTTTCCACGCAGAGGGGAGACGGTAAAAGGTTTTGGCCCGTCCCCGTCGTGCAACCGGGAGGAAAGATTCCTGTCTATGCTCTCAACGAGGTGCAAGAAGAGGGCATAGCCGTAGTAGCCCTGGCTTGGTGAGAGGAGGCTTTCGTTTTCGGGTTTGAGTTTCAGAACGAGGGAGTATAGCATGGACATATGTCAATGGCCGGCCAGCTCGGGTGGGGCTTGAGGAAACTGGATCGGTGAGGCATACGCTTTTACCATCTCCCCGGACGCGGTAAGCGCTTGAAATGCCTCCGCCAGGAAGCTGCTGAAGAAATCTTGGATGCGCTGGTATTGGGCAGCCGTGACCGGGGCGTTCCCATGGGCGAGAATGGAGGCATTTCTGATCTTCTGGAAATTGCGGACCTCGTTTCTTCTTTTCGAGTGCAGCGCGCCCATCGGATCCTGCAGCCGGGCCAGGAGCTCGTAGGCTTTGTCCGCGGCCAGGGCTATTCTTCCGTTCTTAGCGGTGGGTTCATATTCGGCGCGCAACGAGGATGGCAGCTTTTCCAATTTCACGTCGCTGGTATCAATTCCGTATTTTATCGACAGCCTGGTTTGTGCCAGTAGCTCTACCGCCCGGTACAACCTGGCCGCCGCGTCATCGAACCTTTGCTGGGAGGCGCACCGTTGTGCGTTCAAGTGGAGATCCTCAACTAATTCATAGCCGTGGCCGCGGTCGGTAAAGCCTATTTCCTCCCTGAGTTTTCCGGACAGATCTGGCTCCGCCCGGCGGCGCGAAGAAAGACATGCCTGGAGGAATTTCACATGTTCAAGAAGATGCTTTCTCCACGGTGAAATCAGCTTCCAGGCGCCGAGGTGGTCGAACCTGTCCCATAAGTCGAGGGCGCGGCTCAGCGTAAGCCATTCCTGCATTTGAGAGGACTCGCCCGGAGGCAGTTCCGGAATTCGGAGGATATCTTCCAGCAGCGACGCAGCCGCAGGATAGTCGTAGCGAGCAAAGAAGGACTTCACCAGCTTTTTGTGGCGCTGAACTATTGCCGGATGGGTGCGGCTCAGTCTGACGGTCTGCGTGCCGTTGCTGACTTTCGTAAGGTCAGTCCTGTCCCCGCGAACGAGACTCAGTGTAACCCTGTCGCAATCCAGCGCTGCTGCCGGCAGGCCGGCGCTCATCGATTTGGTGCCGCCTGTGTAATCGGCGATTATCTCCCCGTCCGGGTGGGCGGCGCATAACGACTGTAGAACCCTCAACGAGGCCGTGTAGCACTCGACGAAGCTATCGAACTCGGAAATATTTACTGATTCTGACCGAGTGGCGTCAAATTTGGTTTTGGCGAGGATGTCCGGCACCTGGGTGTAGCTGCCTTTAGTCAAAGGGGAATCTTCTGAGCACAGGAAAACGATCCTGTCCGGTTTGTTCCTTTGAATGGAAGTTATCAGCGGGGGTGCTTGCCCGCCAACTGTAAGAACGAGAATTCTCATACGCCTGGCCTCCTTGGTCATGCCTTGGCGGGCAACTTTATGGGTAGCGGCAGGGCAAAACCGTATTGGATCACTTCCGGACGGTTGTCGCTGAGGCCGTCCACCATGCGCCCGTAGAACTCCCGGCAGGGCGAGTCATAGAAAGTGGAACCAGCTTCCAGCATCAGGCAGGGCTTTTTGAACACGTTTTCCTCGGCGGCGTAGCCTTCGCTGAGCTTGCCGTACTTGACCGTCGGTCGCCAGGAGCCGGCAATTGGGTCGTTACTGGCAGGGACGAAGTTGGACAGGCTGACAAAGCCGTTGGCGCCGGGAGGATTGCCAAACCCGCCAAAAGGTCCAAGGGTCATGCTTTTTATCTGTCCATAGCCCACTGACTTGCGCTTCCCGTAGCCCAGGTCTCTTAGGTATTCGAAGGCGGCCTTTGTCTCGTCCACGAAGCCTGGCTCAACCTTCAAATAGATTGTGACGCTGTTCCAGAAATGTTCTTCAAAGGTGAACAGCCTGCCTTCCTCCCCGGTGGTACCGGTGAGGCGGCTAATCTGGTTTTTCAAAGTGGTGCGCCTGCCGGGAACCATATTCTGGTCCTTATCCGGGAGAACGGGCTCTTCCCCTCGCAAAGCCGCGCCAAAGTCGTCCGGTCTCAGGTAGGTGGTGGCCCGTCTCTTCTTTTCGAACTGGAAGTTCTTGAACTGGTCGGCCAGGCTTCCGGAAGTGGGCGCCGGCGGGGGTGGCAGCAGGGGCCGCGGGAGCAGGTCGCCGGGGAAGCCGTTGGAAACCAGCAAGGGGGGCATTCCCTCCCTGTACCACTCCAGGAACTCAGTCAGGGCCTTTTCGCCGTCCAGGTAGCGAACCGCCCAGCAAAGATGACCGAAGATCGTATCTGCCTGCCAGAGTGTGCCGGAGGCAGACTGCATCTTCAGTTTGACGATGTACCAGATCAACGCCGCCCTCGCTTTCAGTCCAGGATGTCTATCCAGCCGTAACCCCGGCTGCCGGAACCACCGAGGGTATCGTTCCTGAGGAGTTCCAGCCCCTCGTTGACTATCTCGAGTATCCTCTTCTTGTCATCGCCGGAGAAGATTCTCAATGAAATTTCCAGGGCGAACTCCGTGCCGACTGCTATTCTCTCGCGGCTTCGCAGACTTCCTCCAGCCGCCATTCCCGTCTGCCTGCTTACCATGGTTTCCGTCTTAACCTCGGAGAACTCTTTGCCTTCGTTCGCGAAGTGCACCATTTGTTGCTGGCTCATCTGCGACAGCGGCGCATCCCTGACTATGATTCTCGTGGGACCCAAGTTGTGGTCTGGCTTTTTATGGGGGCCAAATATCGTACAAATTGGACAACTGGCGAGTGGCTGGCCGCAGCCGCATGGGTCTCCACGGTTTCCAATTCTATTATATTTATGTTCGAGAAGTGAGCGCATCTTACCCTTTATCGAAGAACCTGGGATGTAGGGGTTTCCCCACAGGTCTCTGATTACCGGGGTGTCAACGGTCATTTTCGCCATGCTTGCTTGAGGGGCGCCCACGCTGATTCCGGATTTCGTTACAATCCGCTTTTTTATGTTCACGTATTCCAGCCCTGTACTGTTGTCAGGCATTATACCCTCCTCTTTCTGTTGTAGCGGTCAGTTAACGCACCCTTGGGTAGAAAAGCGCAATGCACTCGAAATGGTTCATAAACCCGGCTTTGAAGGCATGCGCGTCTCTGGATGCCCATTTCAGGTTTTCGCCGATAAACTCTCTAAACAGCGGTGGCGCGTTGCCTTTTTTCACCGCTTCGTCCGAAAAAGGAAACAGTTTTAGTAGTTCGGGTTTCAGTTTGTCGAAATCGCCCCCCTTGTCCCGTTTTCTCTCTATTCGGCGCGCTTCTTCAAAAAAACGATTGAATTGCGCTGTCTTCATTCCTGCCCTCGCTAACTTGTCAGCTATGTCGCGGGGCCAATCGATAATGACCTGGGTCAGCACGTTGCCCTTGCCGTCGAAATACCCGTTCTGCAAGTAGCCAGCGGGCAGGCTGGGGGCCTCTTCCCGTGGTCTGTCAAACCGAGAACCCTGGGGTGGCCCGCCGCGACCAGGCCCGCCAAAACCCCTACTCATTTTCTTTACCCCCTTTCTTGCCCAGCAACAGTAGCTGGGCCAGCAAGCCAAGATTGTCGAGGATCACCTGTTTCTGCTTGAGCTCTTCCAGAGGCAAGGATATGATTGATTGCGCCCATTCATGGAAAGTGGGGCTTTCCTTCTGTTTCACGTTGCGACCCACATTGTAGGCCAGCAGCGGCTGGAACCGGAGCCCCAGGATGTTACCCTTTCGGTATTCAGACCACATGCGTCCGTATTCCAGGAGGCTATACAGGAAGCCAGAGCCGATCGTCTCCGGCTCTAATCTCTCCCGCAGCTCTTTCCATTTCTTCTCAACCGTAGACCAGTCATCCCAGGTGAGGGTGTGTCCCAGCACTGTCATCCTGTTCCGGCCTGCGTCCTTTGAGTTCTTGACAGCTAATCTGGAATCCTCGGCCGCCTGAGAAATTGGGTAGCTGGAACCGGCAATGGTTATGCCCGCGGAAATGGTCAGCCCGGGATTGCCGCTGTACCCGGCATAATCGAAGCGTATCCTGCCGGCGAGATCTAAGATGGTGTTCCAGGGACCGACCACAAACAGGTCGTCCCCTCCGGAAAATACGGTGTAGCAATACTTGAATTCCTCCTGGCTGAGGAGATGCTGCACCCACCCTGAAAAGAACCATTCAATCTGCCGGCTGAACGTCGCCAGGCGGGAAACGGTATCCAATCCTGATTCCGGTCTGTCCCTTTTCAAGCCGAATATCATGGCGGCGCCCATGTTATCGGCGTCCATCTTGAGAAACCCCAGATAATTCCGGCCGGTGGACTGAGCGGCCAGAAGCTCGAAGGTTATTGGCTCGCCGACCTCCGGCAAATCCTGTTCCTTGATATTCAGCTTTCTACCAGTGTCGCCCAGCCTCTTTCTCTCCGTCTCGTCGGCGACCCGGGGTATGTGATTGGCGATGAACTTGCTTTGCGCCGGCGCGCTGTGGAGAGCGGTTAGGTGGGGATGGTTCAGGCGCACGGTCAGATACGGAGCGTCTGTAATTTCCGAAGGGTGTTGGAACAGGCCGGCGGACCCTCCCGGCAGAGGAAGGCTTCCCTGACGTTCGCCGGAATAGAAGCCTATGGCGCTCACCCGGGGCAGGATTTTGCCGGTTGTCCAGTCTGTAATGCAGTGAGCGCACAGCCCTTCATCCGCGCTTTGCCTGGGGAACTTGCCACAGGACTGGCAGGCCGCGTTTCCTTTGAAATCCTGATCGATCACGAATGTGTCCTGCCATTGGCCCCCTTTGGTCAGTGCGGAGGAGAATCGTTTTTGTTTGGCCGCAGCCAGCCTGTCGCCGACTTGCCTCAAGACGCCGCCAAAGCCTTCCCCTTTTTCTGAGGTAGCCGCAAACCCGTTGCCATCGAACTCGACGCTGGCCAGGTTCAGCGACATCTCCCCGTTAAGCTGCCGCAGGAACCACCGGTCGATTTCTTCGTTCACCCGGTCCAGAATCTTCTGAGCGTCCGTATAATCTGGCAAAAGAAGGTAGAAGTTGCCCCCGGCCAGCATCAGTATGTTGGTGGGCGGCAAACCGAATTGCTTGAGTATTCTGTGGGCGCAGGCCTCGGTGACAAGCTGCACATAAAGGGAACGGGCGCGGAGCCGCCGCGACACGCCCCCCGTACCGATGCTGGCTATGTCAAAGATGTAGCTCTGGATGCCGGAAAGGTCTCCGGCGACGAGGCGGAAACGCGCTGCTTTTGGGTTCCTTATGGCCGCTTCTTGCAAGCTGTTCTCATCGGTGTGGTAGTGGTAAAGACAGGCGGCGATGGCGGCGGTGGTTTTCAGGTGGTCAAATAGGGAAATATCGGGTACGGCTTCCTGAGTGTTGCTGGGCAGGCACCAGGCGTATTTGTAGAGGAGATGTAACAGATGGTGGAACAGAACGTCGAAGCTATTCACTCCTGACCCGGCGAAAGATGCTAGTTCGCTCCCGAAAGCCGTTATCAGCTTGTTTAGCTCACCGTCAGCGTATCTGTCGAATGCCTCGGGAAAAACTCCTTTGAAGATGGACTGGCCCGGCCCCGCCACGGGATGCGCCCTGAAGCGCAGAGAGGGGTCTTTGACTGCGGTGTTTGGCGCTTCGGGTATGCAGACTCGCTCCATGACCGACATCAGCGGGGTAAATTTGAAGTCCTGCCATTGCTCGGACCGTTCGCCCCGCTCCGATGCGGAGAAATTATCCGCCAGGCTGACCAGACTTGCCAGACAACGCACTTCAGGATCCTGCACACCGTCCACCCGGAGGTCGGTAGGGAAATGCCGGCTCTCGTGATGATGCTGCACCAGGGTCTTCAGAAGGTCAGCATCCACAACTTTCCCAAGAACCGACGAGTATGCCGAGACGAAATCGGCTGATACCTGAGGATGCTTTCCTTTGATATCGAGTTTGCCAAAGTCGCCCCGCTGCAACAACTTCCCTATGTCATGCAAAAGGGCCGCCAGAACGACCGTCTGATATTTGATATCGACGATTTGCAACCCGGGCTTCCTCACTTTCAGCGAAAGGCGCGGTTTATTCCAGGGACAGACCGGCAACCAGGGACAACAGGGACAACGAACCCGCTCACGGGGGAAGGGAAACGTTCATACATTATACAACGGCTGTCAACAGGCAGCGGGGCGCCGCCCTGATGTAATGCAGCTCTCAAACCCCCGGGCGGGCGGGCAGGTTGACAGGGACAGGCGGCTGTGGGCATAATGAGGCAGGGGACAAAGATGGCTATTGAGATCAACCGACCATCGATTCAACCGTTCACAGGCACGGTGGCCTGTGGTACGGAGGGACAAACATGGCTACCGAGGTTAAGACGGAGCATCCCTGACCTGGAGGTCGGAAATTCCAAGCGCCAAACTCCAAATTCCAAACGGTCGGGAAACAGTTATTCGACGCCTGACTTGGTTCTTGGGGGACCAGCCTGGTCCCGGCGGCAATCCACGACGCATTAAGCTACTGCAACGACCATCAGAAAGAGATCGAAAAGGAGATAGCCAGACAGGAGCTTGAAACGGTACTGGAGCGAAACGGCCTGGCCATGAATAACGTGGGACGCATCGTTCCCCGGGAAAGCAAGCAGAGCTGAAACTCTGTCTGGACGATATCATTCCGCCACAGCTCGCCGGGCAGGTCCCTTTGCACGTATCTCCGCATTGAAAAACTGATGGATGCAAGTTAAAATGGGGTTGAGGTTGAAAATGGTTACAGAAAGCTACATTCTGAAGCGTATTGAAATCTTGCAGGAAGAATTGGAGCGGCTCAAAAAGGCGGTTGCGCAGAGGCCAGCAGAGAACCCCGTCAGCCTTCAGGGCATCTGGAAGGGAGTGCATTTCACGGACGAGGAGATCGAGGAAGCTAAGAAGTCGTGGGTCAGGGAGTAGCGGTGGCCTCACCAGGCGCGTATGTGATCGTTACCCATTCCCTGGTGTGGTATTTTGAGGACGGTCCGGAGCTGTCTCCGGCCGCGAGAGCGGCGTTCAAAGAGGTCAATGGGGGCCATGCTGTGGGGATAATCCCGACGATCGTCCTGGCTGAAATCATCCATCTCCAGGACAGGGGAAGAATACCGGTACGTGTCAATGAAATCATTGCCGCGCTCCAGAAAAGCACCAACTTCGCTATCGTCGGTCTCGACCTCGCAACAATACTGCAGATGATTCAGCTCAAGCCGTACGAGCTGCATGATCGGGTTATCCTGGCTACCGCTAAATCTCTCGGGGCCCGGCTGATCACGAAAGACGAGCACCTGCGCCGGAGCGCTGCCGTGCCTTGTGTGTGGTAGGCAGGTAGGGTGGAATAACCGGGGGGCGATCCCGGCGCAGCGGCGGTACCGGGCGACGCCGACAAAAAAGCAGAGTTACCGGAGCAATTTCGCGAAGTCTTCGGGTTTGATGGCCGCCGCTTTCAGAATCCTATCGAGCGTTTTTGGGGCAAGCTCTTTGCGGTGGTAGGGCACGGTCACTCTCTTTCCTGTTTCTCTATGCTTGAGCATATAGTGACTTCCCTGGGGTCCTCTGCACCATGTAGCCCGCCTTGAGCAGGGCATCGATGGTCCTTTTTCCGCTGGCCGGGGGAGGCTTCACACGCCGACCTCTACCACCGCCTCTTGAACCGCAGCTTCAGAGGGGATGGGCTGGCCATCCTCTTCCAGGCTTTCCAGGTAAAGCTCTATGGCTTCTTTGATGTTCGCTAATGCTTCTTCTCTGGTGTCGCCCTCGCTGATGCAACCGGGCAGCAATGGCACGGTGACCGTGTACCCGCCCATTTCATTCGGTTCAAGGATTACCTTGAAGCTTCTGTTCATTGCTTACCACACAGTGCTGTACAAAGTACGAAGGCCGTCTTGATCCCCGGGGGAGGCGGTCCAAGAATTCCAGGTTACCGTTTCTTGCTGCATGCCAGCATTGTACCATAATCTTGCCAGCAGACCCGGCCGCCGATTACGGTCATGGCCACTTTGATTTCGCCGATTTCCTCCGGCGGGACGGTGGTGGGGTCGCGGTCTAAAAGGACCAGGTCGGCGAGTTTGCCGGGGGAAAGGGTCCCTTTGTAGTCTTCTTCGAAGCAGGAATAGGCCGCGCCGGAGGTGTACAGGGCCAGGGCCTGCTCCACGCCGATGGCTTCGCCGGGCAGGATGGTTTGGCCGCCCTTCGTGCGGCGGGTGACCGCGGCGCAGACGCCGGCCAGGGGATTGATGGGGGCTACGGGGGCGTCGGAGCCGGCGGCCAGGGGAACGCCGGCGCGGAGAAGGGCGCCGAGGCGGTATAGATAGGGCTGCTGCTGCGGCGGCACCGTGGCCAGGTAGCGGTCGCCGCTGTGGTGGATGAAGCCGGGCTGGGTGACCACCACCACGCCGGCCTTTCTGATGCGGGCGATGAGCCGGTCCGGGCAGACGGAGCAGTGCTCAATCCGGTGGCGGGGGGATTGCAGATTCCCCGCCGTAGCGGCACGCTGCCGCGTGCCTGTGGATTGCAGATTGCAGATTGAAGATTGCAAATTTCCTGCCGCCCGCACAGGCAGGGACGCCCGTGCCACCCGGGCTTTTTCAATGGCGGTGAGGGCGGCCTCGATGTCGTCTTCTTCGATGGCGTGGATGGCGACCTGGAGGCCGGCGCGGTGGGCCGCCAGGACCGCTTCTTCAAACTCTGCTTGGGAGGGATGAAGGCGGCCGGTGGTGCGGTCGAGGACGATTTTGACCGCGCCCACCCGGAGGCCAGCGCCGGATTCAAGATTCCCCGCCGTAGCGGCACGCTGCCGCGTGCCCGTCGATTTCAGATTGGAGATTGCAGATTGCCCGCCCCCACAGGCAGGGACGCCTGTGCCACCCGGGTGGGGCTGCCGACTGCCTGGTGTACCCAGGGCTTCCCATCCGACCATCATGGTGACGCGGGTGGGCAGAAGGCCCTTCTCTTTGATGCGCTGGAAAAGCTGCCAGCGGGCCACGTCGTTGCCGGCGGTGGCGTCCTGGAGCGAGGTGATCCCCAGGGAGAGGCACCTTTCACCGGCGAGTTTGACTCCCCGCAGCAGCCGGTTTTCATCAGGCGGCGGGGTGTTCTGAAGGTAGCGGTCCATCTCGAAAAGGAGGCCGGTAGGCTGGCCGGTTTGCAGGCTTCTTTCGATGAGGCCGCCGGGCGGGTCGGGGGTCTCGATGGTGATGCCGGCCAGCTCCAGGGCCTTTGTGTTGAGCACCCAGGCGTGACCGGAGCGGTGGTTGAGGCGGACCGGGCGGCCGCAGGCCGCCCGGTCCAGGTCCCCGCGGTCGGGATGTCGCCTCAGGTGGAACTCGTCATAGCCTTCGCCCACAATCCATTCGCCCGGCGGGGTGGACTCCACGGCGCGGGCGATGATCTCCTGGATGTCCTGGATGGATCGGACGTTCGCGGGGGAGCAATCGAGGTTGAGCAGGGAACCGGCCAGGGACAGGATGTGGCAGTGGGCGTCATGAAACCCGGGAAGCAGGGTCAGGCCCCGGCAGTCGATCTCCCGGGTTTGAGGCGTTGCGCGGGAGCGACAGGCAGGGACGCCTGTCGTACTGGACCGGCGGAGGTCATCGCCGCCCACGGCCAGGATGCGCTCACCGCTGGTGACCAGGACGCGGGCGCGGGGACGGGGGGGGTCCATGGTCAGGATGTTGGCGTTGTAGAAGATGGGCATGGGGAGTAGTGAGTAGTGAGTAGTGAGTAGTGAGTAGGAAGAGTAGGAAGAGCAGGAAGGGGAGGAAGAGCAGGAAGGGTAGGAAGAGCAGGAAGGGTAGGAAG
>JACQUA010000328.1 GCA_016210565.1 Chloroflexota bacterium | reverse complement strand
GTCAGGTGCCGCGGGCCAACCGGCTGCGGTCGTGAGGACCTCTTCCCGCTATCCCCTTTATCCCCTTTTCCGTGAATGCAGGACCATGAGCAAGGGATAAGGGGAGGGAGTTCCTATACCCTGACCCCTGTTCCCTGTCCCCTAATTTAATGCCCTGGCCGGGACCGCCAGAGGGGAGGGGGCCCGGTCAACCCATCAGGCCCGGGTTGGCCCCCCCATCGATGGTGATATTGGCGCCGTGGATAAAGGCCGCCCGCGCAGAGGACAGGAAGAGGACCAGATCGGCCACCTCTTCCGGCTTCCCGACGCGTCCCAGGGGCGTCAGCCGCTGTAACACCTCTTCCTTTTTCCCCTCTCCCCCCAGCGTGGTAAGGAACCGCTCCAGCCGTTCGGTGAGGATGGGACCGGGATTGATGCCCACCACTCGCACCCCGTTTTTGGCTCCTTCATCAGCCAGGGCCTTGGTGAAGTGGATCAGGGCGGCGTTGGCACTGCCGCCCACCATATACCCCGCGGTGGGACGAAGCCCCCCCGTGCCGATGACGTTGATGATGACTCCGTTCCTCTGTCGCAGCATGTGGTGAAGGACCTCGCGGGCCATCCGCATATAGCCGAAGAATTTTAAGCTCCAGTCCTCCTGCCAGGCCTCATCGGGGAGCTGGAAGAAGTCGCCCGGCCGGGCACTGCCGGCGTTGTTGACCAGGATGTCGATGCGACCGAAGGCCTCCAGACAGTGGGCGACCACCTCCTGGATCGCCTCGGCCCGGGTGAGGTCGGCCGGTACGGCGACTACCCTGCCCTTGCCCATAGCCGAGAGCTCCTGCGCGACCGCCTCCAGCGTCTCTTCCCCCCGGGCGCAGATCAGGACGTGCGCCCCCTCCTCAATGAAGCCCAAAGCCGTGGCCCGGCCGATGCCTTTGCTGCCGCCCGTGACGATAGCCACCTTGTCTTTCAAGCCAAGTTCCATATTGTTGATCCCCTATAGAAAGTGCGGAACAGAAAGGCCCAGCGCAAACTTCATTCGGCCTCATCGCCCCTTGAATTCAGGCTCTCGCTTCTCCAGAAAGGCTTTGAACCCCTCTTTGAAGTCTTCGGTGTTCTTTGTGACATTGAGCACGTAGGCCTCGTAGTCCAGCGCTTGAGCCAGATCCGTCTGGTAGAAATTCTGCAGACCTCGCTTGGCAAATGCGATGGGAATAGGAGCGTTCCGGGCTATCCTCCGTGCCAGTTGGTAGGTCACCTCCATGAGCTCTTCATGGGGGACCACCCGGTTCACCAGGCCAATCTGCAGAGCCTCTTCGGCGTTGATGACGTCTCCCGAAAAAATCAACTCTGCTGCCTTGCCATAGCCCACAAGTCTGGGTAGGAAGTAGATACCCCCCCAGTCAGGATGCGTACCTCTTCTCGTAAAAACTTCTCCGAACCGTGCCCGGTCGCCGGCGATCCTGACATCGCAGGCCAGCGCCAGGTTGCAGCCCCCACCGGCAGCTACCCCGTTGACCGCAGCGATGAAGGGTTTTTCCGCTGCATTGATCGCCAAAACGATCTTGGACATGGTGGGGCGTTCACTGCAGGCCGCCCTGGAGAGGGCCTCACTGGTGCCGGAAACGAACTCGTTGACATCGCCGCCCGAGCAAAAGGCCTTGCCGGCCCCGGTGATGACGATCACTCGAACGTTGGGATCTTCGCGGACGTCCTCCACGGCCTCGAGGATCTCCTCTCTCATGCGACCTGCGAACGCGTTATATTTTTCCGGCCGATTCAGGGTGATGGTGGCTATTTTGTCCTCTTTGTTCAGCAGAATATACTCCCACTTCATCGACGGTCCTCCTCAAAAAAGACGTTCAGGCGACGGTACCGAGATCGCGATAAGGTGCTGAAAGCACAAACAGAGGGTCAAGAGTCTATGCAGGTTTGGCCGAGTCTGGGGAACTGTTCGGATGCAGGGCGCCTTTGTATCGCACCCGCGACCCTTCCTTCATATCGAATACCTCAAAACCCATCTCGTTTAGCCGCTGCCGGATCGAGTCGGCCTCCTGCCAGTTGCGCGCCAGCCGCAGCTCATCGCGTTTCCGGACCAGTTCGATGACCTCTTGCGGCAGTTTCGGCTCTGGCTCTATTCCCTGGCTCACTTGCCTCACAGGCAGGCCAAAGACGGGAGCCTCTGAAGGGAGACGGTAGGGCCCCAGCTTATGAATCGGGAAGGTTGCCCCAGCCTTATAGGTATCCGGCAAGGGCCGGCCAATGCCAATGATGGTAAGCCCCCCCTTGCCGATGACCTGGCAGCTTTCTGCTTGGAAATCTAAGACCACCCCCGTATGTTCGTCTATGCCCAGCAGGAGGGTGGTGGGTGGAAGGGATCTCATCAACTGTTCCATACGCCACCTGCCCATGTAGCAGCGGCTGGTATCCAGTTGCGCGCCCCCCTCCCGGTTGTCCCAATGAGTAACGATCGCCAGGTCAAGACCAAAACGGCCGAAGTAGTTGATGCCGTCTATCCAGTGGAGGTCATGTCCCGCCTTGTAAACCTCGTAGACGGGAATCGTTTTGGAGCCGAAGGCGATAGCCGCAGCGCTTGCCAGGCAGATCGCGGCGCCGTCCTGGTG
>JACQUA010000314.1 GCA_016210565.1 Chloroflexota bacterium | reverse complement strand
GAAGGATTCTTCTACTCCGACTCGCTACGCTCGTCTCCGTTCAGAATGACATTGGATGCGTTGTCACCGAGAGCCGGAGCCCTGTGCGAAGCGTAGTGGTAGTCGATGGGTCTTTCGTCCCCGGCGCAAGACAAGGGAAAGAACCTGTCCTGAGCAGAGCGAAGGATTCTTCTACTCCGACTCGCTATGCTCTTCTCCGTTCAGAATGACATCATCCGACTGTGTCTCTCTATATCGCACATGTCCCACATCTCAACAGACGCTCTGTATCCAGCGCCCGGAAATGTGGGTAAAGGTGAGGATATGTTGAGGCAATGGCAATAGGTCGCTTTCGATGGCTTTGATCAGCATTCAAAATGTTGGCCTGGCATTTGACGGACCTCCGCTTTTCGATGGCATCAACCTGTCGATCGAACGTGGTGAGAAGGTGGCTGTTGTCGGAAGAAACGGGTCCGGCAAGTCCACGCTGCTCCGGCTCATCGAAGGGAGTGTTCAACCGGATTCCGGCGCCGTTATCATTCAAAGGGGAACCCGCACGGCTTTTCTTTCCCAGGATGTACCCAGCGAGGTCCCGGGTACGGTGTTGGATGTAGTGGCCGGTGGTCTAAAACAGCACCGGGCTCTGGTAACCCAATATCACGCTGTCAGCAGCAGGCTCTCCGGTGAGAATGCGCCGGGTCTGCCGGAGGATTCGAGCCCGATTCAGGATTCACTTGAGGCTGGAGGGGGATGGGAGGACCGGCAGCAGGTGAACAAGGTTATTTCGCAGCTCGGGCTTAACGCTGATCTGGCGTTCAACTCCCTTTCGGCAGGCCTCAAACGCCAGGCTCTGCTCGGAAGGGCGATTGTCGGTGGACCGGATATCCTGTTGCTCGATGAGCCAACCAACCACATGGATATCGATTCGATCAATCGCCTGGAAGAGTTTCTTTTGCGATTTCCGGGCGCTCTGGTATTTGTTACGCATGACCGGGTGTTTCTGCAAAGAATCGCTACCCGTATTGTAGGAATCGACCGGGGCAGGCTGTTTGACCAGTCGTGCGATTATGAGACATTTCTAATTCGGAGGCAGGCTGCCACGGAGGCGGAAGAGACCGGGCAGGCTCTGTTCGACAAGAAGCTGGAAAAAGAAGAGCGGTGGATCAGGCAGGGAATCAAGGCGAGGCGAACGCGCAACGAGGGACGTGTGCGGGAACTGGAAAGCATGCGCGAGATTAGAAGATTGCGCCGGGAACGCCCGGGGATGGTCAGAATGGAAGCCCACGAAGCAGAACGTTCCGGCTACATTGTGGCAAAGGCGGAGAATATCAGTTTCAGCTATGGCGATGCCCCGGTCATCTCGAATTTCTCAACAACGATCTTGAAGGGCGACCGGGTCGGGATACTCGGACGGAACGGCAGCGGCAAAACGTCCCTTCTTCGAATTCTTCTTGGCGAGCTTCGTCCGCAGTCCGGAACGGTCCGGACCGGGACCGGCTTGCAAATCAGCTACTTTGACCAGTTGCGAGAGCAGCTTGACGAGAACAAGACCGTCCGGGAGAACGTGGGTGAAGGGAAAGATATCGTTACCATTAACGGCAAAGACCGCCACGTTATCGGTTACCTCCAGGATTTCCTCTTTTCACCTGAACGAGCACAGGCTGCGGTATCCACTCTCTCGGGCGGAGAACATAACCGGCTTTTGCTGGCCCGGCTGTTTACACGCCCTTCAAACCTCCTCGTCCTGGATGAGCCGACCAACGACCTTGATGCCGAGACCCTCGAACTCCTCGAGGAACTTCTCCTGCAGTACAAGGGGACCATTCTCCTGGTGAGCCACGATCGTGCCTTGATCAACAATGTCGTTACCAGTACCATCGTATTTGAAGGCAATGGCGTTGTTAAGGAATATGCCGGCGGGTACGATGACTGGTTGCAGCAGCGCCCTGAAGAACCAAAACAAAGCAAAGCCCGCGCGGTGAAGACAGAGCCGTCGCCCGCTCTTGCTCCGAAGACAAAGCCTGAATTCGGCTTCAGGCAGCAAAAGGACCTGGAATCCATCCCACAAACAATTCAGTCACTGGAGTCTGAGCAGACAGGGTTGGCCCAGGCCATGTGCGATCCTGCCGTCTACAAGAAAGACAAATCCGAGATCTCTGCCATGAAGGAACGCCTGGAGTCTATCAGAAAGGCATTGACGGAAGCGTACGAGCGGTGGGAAGAACTCGAAAAGCTCAAAACCAGCAGCAAAGATCCTGAGCAGCAGGCCCCCGTGCAGAGAGGGAGATCGAATTCCGATCTCTATTCTTCCCCCCCTTTGAAAAAGGGGGTTTGAAAAACCTGCTGGCGAGTTTCGGCAGGCCGGGATTGGACTCTGTGCGCCGCAAGTGAGGAAAGATCACGGATTGACAACAATTCCAGGTGGTATTACTATCGTGACGAGTAATAAGTAATATGAAGGTAAGATAAGGGAATATGACTACCGCAGCGGTCAAGATCACGAGGAAGGGACAGGTGACGATTCCAAAGGAGATTCGGGAAAAACTGAACGCGAATGCCGTCTATTTTGAAGTTGCGAATGGCATTGTCATGGTAAAGCCGGTGCGGGATGCGGCCGGTTCTCTCAGCGAATACGCCGGGAACGTCAAGCCGGGGGTTTCCATGAGGGAGGTGAAAGACATGGCGTGGGAGGAGGCGGTCCGTGAAAAGAACGGCAAGAAGTCTTCCTGGTACCAACACCATCGTCCGGTACCTTGTCAATGACGATCCCGCCTTATACGCCAAGTCCAGGGAGTTCTTCGACAAGGTGAAAGATGGCGGCGCCAGGGCCGTCGTTTTTGAGCAATCAGAGGGAACATGGCGACTTGTCTCAAGGGATCCAAAGGTAAGCGTGGAAGATGTCTAGCAACGAGGTAGCCAGCGAACATAAAACAGTCCAGGCCCGAATCCTGGCTTATCCGCGCGAGATCGGCTGGACCTGCGTGCCGCGCACCGAAGCCACAACGCAGGAGGTTGTTTGAACGCCGACCCTCGCACGAATTCAGAGGTAATTCTCTTTCAGACTGAGGACGGAAAGACTCGCCTGCAGGTGCGCTTTTCGGGCGAGACCGCGTGGCTTTCGCAAATCCAGATGGCGGAGTTATTTCAAACCTCCATTCCTAACGTGAGCATGCACATCCGGAATGTCTTCGCCGAAGGCGAGTTGCAGCCGGGTTCAGTTGTTAAGGAATTCTTAACAACTGCCGCCGATGGCAAAAACTACAAGACAAGCTTCTACAACCTCGACGTCATCATTTCCGTCGGCTACCGCGTCAAATCACACCGGGGCACGCAGTTCCGCATCTGGGCCACACAGAGGCTCAGGGAATACATCGTCAAAGGCTTCACGCTCGATGACGAACGACTGAAGCAGGGGGGAGGTGGGAACTACTTCGAGGAACTGCTGGCGCGCATCCGGGACATACGTTCGTCGGAGAAGGTCTTCTGGCGCAAGGTCCTGGACATTTATGCTACGAGCATCGACTACGATCCCCGGGCCGAAGCCTCGCAGCTTTTCTTTGCTACGGTGCAGAACAAGATGCACTGGGCGGCGCACGGGCAGACGGCCGCTGAGATTATTTACGGCCGGGCCGATGCCTCGAAGCAGAACATGGAGTTGACCAACTGGGTCGGCGCGAAGCCCAGCCGGGAAGAGGCGGTGGTCGCCAAGAACTACCTGACGCCGGAGGAACTCGATGTCCTCAATCGCATCGTGATGGCCTATCTCGAATTCGCCGAGCTCCAAGCCTTGAGACGCAAGCCGATGTATATGAAGGACTGGATCGCCAGGCTGGACGATTATCTTCGGCTGAGCGACAGAGATGTCCTCACCCACGCTGGAACCATTGCCCACGAGCAGGCATTGCAAAAGGCCGAGCTGGAATTTGAGAAGTTCCGGGTAGTTCAGCTTGCCCAGCCCTCGCAGGTGGAAAAGGACTTCGACGAAGCGGTGAAGAAGCTGCCAAAGCCACCAGGCCGGAAATTGCGCAGGCCAGTGATCTGATGTAAGCTCACCGTATGATTCACGTTACCGATACCATCTCGATCGACGAGGGCGAAGTCAAGGAAGAGTTCATCCGGGCCTCGGGACCGGGCGGGCAGAACGTGAACAAGGTGGCCACGGCGGTCCAGCTTCGCTTTGACGTTGCCAACTCCGCTTCCCTTCCCGATGACGTTCGCGAACGTTTGTTTTCGCTGGCCGGCAGGCGGATTACTGAAAAAGGGGTACTTGTCATCGATGCCCGGCGATTCCGTTCCCAGGGAGCAAATCGTCAGGATGCGATCGCACGCCTCGTGGCATTGGTCCGCCGGGCGGCCCAGCCGCCTCCAGTCCGGCGTCGCACCAGGCCGACCATCGCTTCAAAGACGCGCCGGTTAGAGACCAAACGTCGCCGCGCCGAAACGAAACGCCTGCGACGGCCAATGCCGGGGGGAGATGGTGGATAATCCTGGATTATGCATGACCTGTGTGGGAACGTCACTTCCCCCACCCCCGCAGGCTAAAGACCTGCGGCTACGTCCCGCCGCGGCGCATGAATGATTTGCTATAATACGTTTAGAAGACTGAGAGAGACAAACATGACGACCATTCAGATTTATGACGCCAGGCAGAACCGGGTGGTGACCGTCGAGAACATCGAGAAGCCGGACGCGGAATGGAAGAAGCTGTTGACCAAACAGCAGTACGAAATCACCACCAGGATGGGAACGGAAGCCCCGGGCAGTTGCCCGTTTACCGAAGTCCACGGACCGGGCATCTTCCGGTGCGTGCGCTGCGATACCGACCTTTTTCGGAGCTCCACCAAGTTCGAATCGGGGACGGGGTGGCCCAGTTTCTATGAACCAGTCTCGCTGCTGAACGTGGTGGAACGGCCTGACAACAGCCTCGGGATGGCCCGGACCGAAGTGCTCTGCGCCCGGTGCGGCTCCCACCTCGGCCACGTTTTCGATGACGGCCCGCCGCCGACCGGCAAACGCTACTGCATGAACGGCTTCGCGCTGAAATTCGGGCCGGAGGGCGACCTGTGAATCAAAGCGCCGCCCTGGAAATCGCGACTCTCGCCGGCGGCTGTTTCTGGTGCATCGAAGCGGTCTTCCGGGAGGTGGACGGCGTCGAGAACGTGGTCTCCGGTTACACCGGGGGGACGACCGCGAATCCCACCTACGAGCAGGTCTGGTCGGGTGAGACCGGCCATGCCGAAGCGGCCCAGGTGACCTTTGATGCGGCGAAAATCTCTTACCGGGAAATCCTGGAGATTTTCTTCTCCGTCCATGACCCGACGACACTGAACCGGCAGGGCGCGGATGAAGGCGCACAATACCGCTCCGCCATCTTCTACCACGACGAGCTGCAAAAAGGCATGGCTGAAGAGCTGATCAGGGAACTCAACAAAGCCGGCCTGTGGAAGGACCCCATCGTTACGGTGGTCAGCCCGCTGGATAGATTTTACCCGGCGGAAGACTATCACCAGGAGTTCTTCTCGCGCCATCCGGAACAGGCATACTGCCAGATGGTGATCTCGCCCAAGCTCGCCAAATTCCGCAAGCGGTGGGCCAGGCGGCTCAAAGGGCGAGCAGCCAGTAGCCAGTAGCGGCACGCGGCTGCGTGCCCGTCCCCGTCGCCTCTTCAGATTGCTCTGCAACGCAGGGTGGGTGAAGCGAGCGCAGATGACCGGGGACATACCTCAACCAGTCCGCGAGCCCAGCCGCCGCGCTGATTGCAGATTCGAAGATTCCCCACCCCGGACCGCCCGCTATCGGCTGCCGACCGACAGGGCACGCGGCAGCGTGCCGCTACGGGCTGCCGACGGCTATTGCGTTATCCAGTTGAAACTGGCATCCCTGAGGCTCACCCGGAACTGGGCAATGTACAGGGCGTCATTCATGTCCATCTTGTCCCCGTTGGCCGGGTCGTCCCATTTTACCGAGCCGGCGTTGAGCGGGTGCGTATTATTATTGGGGTCGAGTCCCAGGTCCCTGATGCCCACCCGGCTCTGGGCGATGAACAGGGCGTCGCTCATGTTCACCGCGCCGTCGGCCCTGGCGTCGCCCCGGCGGAGGGACAGGGTCTTCGTCCCGTCCGGCGCCAATCCCCCACCCAGCACATCGGAAATCATGAAGAACGACACCTGGAGGTTGTAAGCATTGGCCGAGCTGCCGGTCAGACGGGGTGTCAGTTGCACCAGGGTGGCCGGCGGTTGGGGACTGCCGCCGGTCTGATAGCCGGCGAAGAATGCCTTACCGATGTCGTCGCGCCTGTTGATCGAGGTGCCGGCGGCGAAGTCACCGAAGCCTCTGATATCCAGCATATTGATGCCGTCCTTATCATAGGTGACCTGACCGTCAAACGCCCCAAGCCCCCGGGGAAGTAACACGTCCTGCCCGGTCGCCGGGTTGATGACCCGGTTTATCCTGACATCGATCCGGATGATGCCATCCGTCCCCGCCGCCGGCGCCAGGGCCAGCACGGCCTGGGGCAGGGTGGGAGTGGGGGTGGGCGTGGGACTCGGCGTCGGGGTGGGCGAAGGAGACGGCGATGGCGTAGGAATCGGGGTGGGTGAAGGGGATGGCGACGGGCTCGGTGAAGGAGACGGGCTCGGGCTCGGCGTTTGGGATGGCGCTCCCGGCTGGAAAACGCCAAAAGGTGAGAGCGAGGTTACGGTTCCCGAGATGATGTGGTCCGTTGTGTTGACCGGCGGCGTGGTGACATCTTGCCAGGCCCCATTCTCGTAGTGCCACAGTTTGAGCGCCAGTTGATCAGCGATAGACAGGCTGCCGGGATTATAGGAGATGGATACCGTCACAATGCCGTTGAATTGGGCCGTGGTCGAGATTTCATAATAGGTACCCAGAAGGCTGAATCCGCCGGACGGGGGCGGTCCGGAACTGCTCGTCGTCAGCGTGGTGATCCCGGGAGCAGTCACTGAGCCGAAGTTTATCGTCACCGGGGTACCTGTTCCGTTCGTAGTGTCAACCGGTGTTACCGAGACATTGCTGCCCTGTTGGGTGAATCCGGGGTGTTTGAGGGCCAGGCTGTGTCCGTGGCCAGCAGCGATAGCCGTCATCCCGGTTAGAAAGGACACCTGGACTGGCGTAGAGCTGGCAGTGTTGGCGCCGTTGCCCAGTTGTCCATTGCCATTACCGCCCCAGGCCCGGACCGTGCCGTCGGATTTCAGGGCCAGACTGTGATACGTTCCGCCTGCAATGGCCGTCACCCCGGTTAGGCCGGACACCTGGACCGGACTAGGTCTGTTGGTGGTAGTGCCGTCGCCCAGTTGGCTATTGCCATTTGCTCCCCATGCCCGGACGGTGGCGTCGGATTTCAGGGCCAGACTGTGTGTAAAGCCAGCAGCGATGCCCTTCACCCCGCTTAGAAATCCGACCCCGCCTGGACCAAGTACCTGGACCGGACTAGATCTGTTGGTGGTAGTGCCGTCGCCCAGTTGTCCGTAGTCGTTCGACCCCCAGGCACGGACAGTGCCATCAGAGATCAGCGCCAGGCTGTGTGTGAAGCCAGCCGCGATACCCGTCACCCCGGTTAGGCCGGACACCTGGACCGGAGTAGAGCTGTAGCCGCCAGCAGTGCCATTACCCAATTGTCCGTAACTATTCCACCCCCAGGCCCACACCGTCCCGTCGAGCTTCAGGGCCAGACTGTGGTGATAGCCGCTAACAATGGCCGTGACCCCGGTTAGACCGGACACCTGGACCGGAGTGTAGCTGCTGGAGATAGTGCCGTCACCCAGTTGACCGAAGCCATTCGATCCCCAGGCGAGGACAGTACCGTCGGACTTCAGCGCCAGGCTGTTGAGCTCGCCCCCAGCGATGGCGGTCACACCGCCTAGAGATGCGACCCCGCCCGGACCAAGCACCTGGACCGGATTAGATCTGTTAGTGACAGTGCTGTCGCCCAACTGCCCACTGGCATTGTACCCCCAGGCCCGGACGGTGCCGTCGTCCTTCACGGCCAGACTATGATACGCTCCGCCGGCAATGGCGGTCGCCCCGCCGAGACCTGATACCTGGACCGGAGTTGATTTGCTAGTAATAGTGCCGTCGCCCAGTTGCCCATAGGCATTCCACCCCCAGTCCCAGACCTCCCCCGTGGCAGTCACCGGCGCTGGCGGTGATGGTATAGGTGTTGGCGAAGGCGTAGGACTCGGTGTCGCCGTGGGCGTCGGGGACGGTGTGGGTGAAGGGCCGAGAGATGGGGACGGTGAAGCAGTAGGGGATTGAGTTGGAGCAGGTGTCGGCGTCACCGTCGGCGCCACATCGGCGAAGGCGGCGGTGATGGTGTGGTTGGCGTGGACGGGCGGGAAGGTGTAGCTGCTCACGGCCCCTACCGGAACGCCATCCACCAGGACGCCGGCGATGTAGTAGCCCGTATTGGCGCTGATGGTGTAGAGTGGCGTCGCCCCATCGCTGACCGTCTGGGTCCCGGAGGGGGATATGGAGCCATTGGCGCCCGGGCTGGCGGTGATGGTGTAGAGAGGGGGCGGTGCAACGTTTTTCAGAGCCAGGCTGTGGAGACCCCCGGCCTTAATAGCGGTCGCCCCGGTTAGACCGGTAACCTGGACCGGAGTAGAACTGTCGGTATAAGTGCCGTTGCCCAATCGACCGTCAACATTTGCTCCCCATGACTGAACGGTGCCGTCGGACTTCAGGGCCACACTGTGGTAAAGGCCGCCGGCGATGGCGGTCGCGCCGCTCAGGAATCCGACCCCGCCTGGTCCAAGCACCTGGACCGGCGTAGAGCTTCTGAGGGCCGGAGTGCCGTCGCCCAGTTGTCCGTAGCCATTTGCTCCCCACGCCAGGATGGCGCCGTCGGACTTCAGGGCCAGACTGTGATAATAGCCGCCGGCGACGGCCGTCGCCCCACTTAGGAATCCGACCCCGCCCGGACCGAGCACCTGGACCGGCGTAGCGCTGTTAGTGGTAGCGCCATTGCCCAGTTGACCCAGGTTATTATATCCCCAGGCCCAGACGGTGCTGTCGGACTTCAGGGCCAGACTGTGTTCTTCGCCGCCAGCGATGGCGGTCACCCCGCTCAGGAATCCGACCCCGCCTGGACCAAGCACCCAAACCGGCGTAGGGCTGGTAATACTACCGTTGCCTACTTGACCTCTTTCGTTCCACCCCCAGGCCCGGACGGTGCCATCGGACCTCAGGGCCAGGCTGTGGAAACCCCCGCCGGCAACGGCGGTCACCCCGCCTAGACCGAGCACCTCCACCGGCGTAGAAGAGTTAGTGGTGGTGGCGTTACCGAGCTGGCCATAGCCGTTATACCCCCAGGCCCGGACGGTGCCGTCAGACATCAGGGCGAGACTGTGGTTATAGCCGGCGGCGATGGCGGTCACCCCGTTTAGAAACCCGACCCCGCCTGGACCAAGCACCTGAACCGCCGTAGGGCTATCGGTGATAGTCGCGTTACCCAGTTGTCCAAAGTTGTTACGCCCCCAGGCCCAGACGGTGCCGTCAGGCTTCAGGGCCAGACTGTGTGCATAGCCGCCAGCGATAGCGGTCACCCCGCTTAGAAATCCGACCCCGCCTGGACCAAGCACCTGTGCCGGCGTCGGGCTATTTGTGGTCGCGCCGTTGCCCAGTTGTCCATAGGCATTGTTCCCCCAGTCCGAGACCTGGGTGGTGGCGTCTGCTTTTGTGGCGGAGGGAGGGACTGATAACGCGCCGGCCAGCAGGAAGAATAGGGCGGCCAGGCGAAGCACAACATTCCCACCGCCGGAGGAAAGTTTCCTCACCGGCGTTTTCGGCTGGCGTCCCCGATTGGTCCGATGATGGTTGGGCCTTTCTGCCATAGTAGAAACCGGGGGCGTTTCATGGGATTCGTTCGCGACAATAGACACCCTGGTACCTTCGTTGTGAATTTCCTGATGTGCTCCAGGGCAGGACAGCCAACTAATGTCGAGAACTGGCAACACCTGAGGAGTCACCAGTATATCACGGATGTCAATTGTCCAAACATGCTATGATCTTGGTAGCTAAACTACACATGTGAGAGTATACAGGGGAAGACCAGGGACATCGCGCCCCAGCGGAAATAGGGAAACCGCGAACAACCCACGGAAGAGGAATGGTCCGTTTTGCCAACTGATAGGCCCGGAGATGGGTGTTGATTTTGCGATTGTTGCCAACCAACAACCTTACCGCCAATCGCATGGGTATTCGTCCATGCTATACTGTTGTCACGGACAAGTCGAAGTGCTCACGGTGAAAGGCATATATGGAACCGCTCAGTTATGACCTAGCAGGGCCGGGCGGCGGTAGACCGTCGTTCTCTCCGTATGACGTGTTTATGGCGGAGCAAGGTATTCCGGTCTATCGCGGCATCGGGTTGTATGACGTTCGGGAACTTCCCATGGCGGCGTGGGTGCGGATGGGTGGGAAGGGGACCTTCATCGAGCTCGGCGGCCAGGACCGCCTGTGGGGGCTGTACGCCATCGAGATCCCGCCCCGGGCCGCGCTGAACCCGGAACGGCACCTGTACGAGGAGATGTTCATCGTCGTCGAAGGGCAGGGCAGCGCTGAGGTCCGGCGGCAAGGCAGCGCGGGGAAGCAGGCCTTCGAATGGAAAGCCGGCGACAACTTTGCCATCCCCCTCAACGTATGGCATCGCCTGGTGAACAACGACTCTGCTCCGGCGCTGCTGATCGTGGCCACGAGCACCCGCGGCATGATGGACCAGTTCAAGAACGCCAGCTTTGTTTTCGACAATCCCTTTGAGTTCCGGGACCGGTTTGACGGGAGCGAGGACTATTTCAGGCCGCGGGACGAGCCGGAGTCCGCGCCGGAGGTGGAAGGGGCGGTCCTGCGCACCAATCTGCTGCAAGACGCAGCCCGCCGCTATCTGCCGCCCGTGGGCGACTCCGGTCGGAGGCGGCTGACCCCCGTAATGGCCGGGAACACCATTCTTGGCGGGCACATCGGGGAAAAGGCCAGCGGGAGCTACTTCGTAGCCGAATACCACGACGGCGGCTCGGTGGTGATCATGTTGAAAGGCAAGGGCTATGCGTTGAACTGGCCCCGGGCTCTGGGCCCGCGTCCCTGGGAGGCAGGGATGGGTCATCTGGTCCACCGACAGGACTATGTGGCCGGAGGGATGGTGGCGGCGACACCGTACGGCGGCGGCTGGTTTCACCAGCACCTTTCCGTAGGGAAGGAGCCGTTGCGGGAACGGGCGATAACATCGCCGAAGCGGTGGCGGGGGGCCGGCGCGGATGTCGACGGTGGTGTTGCGGGAACCGGGCAGGTCTGTGGTGTTATCAGCTATCGCGATGAGGACCCTCAAGTACGAAAGGACTACAAGATGGCGCTGGACAACGAAGGCGTCCAGTTCCAGATGCCGGAATCGGTCTACCGGTAGGTTAGGCTGGGTCTTTGACTGCCTGATTTCCCTGCAAGGCCCGCAATGTCATAGACCTTTGTAGGTGTCCTGGCGCCGCGTCGCCACTTTGACTATTGTCGCCAGATTGGCTCCGTCATCTATGGAGTAGATCACCCTGTACCGCCCGACCCTGGTGCGCCAGAGGCCCGTCTCGCGCAGCTTCTTGCATCCAACTGGTCTCGGGGTTTCCTTGAATCGGTCGATGGCGGCGCTGATTTCCACCTGCGCCTCCTTTGGGAGGGACAGCATCTGCTTCTGGGCGGGATGCAGGATTTCAACCTTGTAGGCCAAGATGTTTCCTCTTGAAAGTCTCCCAGTCCAGAGAACCTTCCCTGTCCTCCAGGGCTTTCAAGCCGTCCCGGATGTCCTCCTCGTCTTCAAGAAGTTCACGGATCCATTCCCGCGCCAGGCCGGCGACTGATGTCTTTCTCTTGAAGGCGACAAAACGAAGAACATCGTATTCTTCCGGGCGGATGCTCAGGGTCAGCTTCTTGTAGTTAGGATTGGTAGCAGGCATGGCTCACCTCCGATGGCAGCATAACAGCATACCATCATACTGTCAAGCGGTCTTTGCCTGGCTCTTGCCTGGGCGGCTCACAGTTTAATGCCCAGGCCGGCCAGGTAGTTCTTCATGGGGAAGGTCTCGCTGCCGCTGCGGGCGCTTCTGCGGATGACCTCTATGCAGCCAAAGGGGCAGCGCTCCTGGCAAAGGCCGCAGCTCGGGCAGTCGCGGTTGTGAGCGGCTACGGCCTTCTTTGTCTCGGCTTCTATTTCGATGATGTTACCCGGGCAAATCCATGCGCAGACCTGGCAGCCGGTGCAGGCGTATTTGTCAATCTTGATAGGCATCTTTGCGAATTACGAATGACGAATGACCAAACGGTATCACAGGCCACCGTGCCTGTGCGCGGTTATCTCAATGACGAAGTCCGAATGACGAATGACCAAACGAATGACGAATGACGAAACCCGAATGACGAATCAATTACGAATGACGAATGTTGAAAAACCGCATACTACATTCACAATTGGTCATTCGTCATTCGGGTTTCCTTGCTCTTCTATTCAGGCCGGTACTTCCATCGGTTGATGGGAATGTCTTCAGTTGCAACCTCGATGCGGCCATCCACGATCCGGGCGGTGGTCCATTTGAGCCAGTTCTGATCGTCGCGCTGCGGGTAATCGAGGCGGTAGTGGGCGCGGCGGCTCTCGGTGCGCAGCAGGGCTGACCTGGCGATAGCTTCGCTGATTTGCAGCATGTTCCTGACCTCGTGGACCTTCTGCAGCTCCCTGATATCCGACGCCCTGCCCTGTCCAAACTGGTCCTTGAGCCGTTCGATGGCGGCGATGGCCTCCTTTAGCATAGCCTCGTCTTTCAAAAGATTTACGTATCTGAGCATGAGTTCACAGAGCTCCTGGTAGGCCCGGCCGGCCTCCAGGCCGGGGCCGCCGGGAGCGCGCAAAGGTTGATAAGTTGCCTCCTTCAGTAGTCCAATGTTGGTCCCACTGAAACTGAAATTATTCTGGGGCGCGCCGCCGGCGTGCTCCGCCGCCCGCCGCCCCGCCCTTGCCCCCTGGACCGCCGAGCCGGTCAGAGTGGTCGCCGCGGTGGACTCGGCGCCGCCGCAGAAGTCACCCGCCCCTCCTACCACCCACAGGCCGCGTATCCCGACCCGGCCGTCAGCGTCGTCGATGCGGATGCCGCCCGTGTGCAGCAGGGAAAGGCCATAAGGGACGAACTCAATCAAATCGGCGGCCAGGTCCAGGCCCAAAGTCTTCAGCCCGGCGGTGAACAACGGGAGGGAAGTCTTGATAGTAGCCAGCCTTTCGGGCGGCAGACGCCGGCAATCGAGCCAGCAGGGTCCGCGGCCCTCGCGCCATTCCTGCAGGATGGCCCTGGCCAGCTCGAACCTCCTGGCCTCTTCCAGCAAAACGGGGTTGTATTTCTCCATGAAGCGCTCGCCCCCGGAGTTCACCAGGATGCCGCCGTTGCCGAAAATGACGTGCAGACCCGGCGAAGCCATGCGGGCCGGCCCCACCGTCGCCCAGACCTGCTCAGCGTTGCGCATCAGCGCCCCGGCGCGGAAGGCTGCCGCCGTGCCGTCGCCGGTGGTCCCGGACGTGCCCATCTGGGTGCGGCTGAAGAAGATGCTCCCCGTCGCGATTATGGTCGACCGGGCGGGAAAGACGTGGAACTCGCCAGTGGAGGTATGAAAGCCAGCCGCGCCCCGGCATACCCCGTCTTCCATCAGCAGGTCGGTGATGAAGATCCTGTCCAGGAACCGCGCCCCGCGCTTTTCGCCTTCGGCCCGCACCTTCCAGGTGAGCTGCACACCGCCCTCGTAGGGAGAACACCGCCCGTATCGGCAGGACAGGGCGGGTATCCTCTTGACGCGGCCGTCTTCGTCTTTTTGAAAGGTTACGCCGAACTGCACCAGGTCCAGGAACCTGTCGTAGGACTCCCTGACCGCCATAGCGGCGTAGTCTTGGTCGATGAGGTATTCCGCATTGTCGACGATTATTTCGCGCACGTAGGCGTCCAGCTCGTCGCCCGGCTGCCAGTTGGGGAGGACGCCGGCGGCGAAGACGGATGAGCCGCTGACGCCCGGGTAGCATTTATCGACGAGTAGGACCCTGAGGGATGGAGCGGCTTCCGTGGCTTTTATGGCCGCGAAAAGGCCGGCAATCCCCCCGCCGATAATCAGGACATCGGTTGCAACGGTACGCTGTGGGGTGGAACTCAGCGTGGTCATGGCAGGCCAGGTGACGAATGACGAAATTCGAATGACGAATGACCGGGGAATGACGAATGACCGGGGAATGACGAATGACCAGGGAATGACGAATGACGAAATTCGAATGACGAATCAATGTTCAAATGTCGAATGTCTAAAGTCGGAACCACATTCCTCATTGGTCATTCGTCATTCGGACTTCGTCATTCCCCCTTTGATTGGTCGTTCGTCATTCGCCCCCGATCAAGTCGGGGGTCGCCATTTTCGAAGCCAGCTTCTGCCTGAGCGCTTTCTTGTCTATCTTTTGCTCCCCGGCCAGGGGCATCTGTTCCAGAAGCTCCAGCCTTTCCGGCAATTTGTAGGACGCGATGTTGTTGGCTTTCAAGAAAGCGACCATGTCTTCAAAGGTGAACCGTCGCCCCGGTCTGACCACGACGAAGGCGCACACGCGCTCGCCCATGACCGCGTCGGGGTAGCCGGCCAGGGCCGCGCTGGATACCGCGGGATGACCGGCCAGGATGTTCTCGACCTCCCCCGGGTAGATATTCTGGCCGCCCCGGATGATGATGTCTTTCTTCCGTCCCATCACCATCAGGTTCCCCTCGTCGTCGAACTTGCCCAGGTCGCCCAGCCGGATCCAGCCGCCGGCGGTCCATGCCTGGCAGGTGGCCTGTGGGTCGAGGAAGTAGCCGGAGGCGCAGCCCGCGCCCCTGCCCATGATCTCGCCGACTTCGCCCCGGGGCAACTCCCGTCCGGCTTCATCCACCACTTTCAGGTCGGTGCCCGGGACAGGCTTACCAACGGTGGTCAGACGCACGCGGCGGCTGGCTTCTGGGGGAGTGGTAGAGGTGCTGCCCCAGTCCACCGCCCCCAGGCTTTGAACGACTTTTCCTCCCATCTTCTCCTCCACCTCAAGGCCGATTTCATAGGGCAGATAGGCGCCCCCGCTGTGCCAGAGGCGCACCGAACGCAGATCGTACCGGGACAGGCGCGGGTGTTGCACCATCATGGCCAACTGGGCGGGCACGGCGCAGGCGATGGTGACTTTTTCCCTTTCGATGAGCCGGAGGGCTTCTTCCGGCTCGAATCTCTCCTCCATGACGATCTTGGCCCCAACGAGGGGGGCGGCCACGTAGGCCGCCATGTTCGGCCCGCCGGACGCGGGCGTCAGCGCGGCGACGATGTCCCCCGTGGTAACCCCAAAGATGTCCACGTAGGCCCGGCCCAGGTTGAGGCGCGAGCAGATGGGGTGCTCCACGAACCTCGGATAACCGGTCGTCCCGGTAGTCGGCAGGACCAGGGAGAACTCGGTGGAGGCGCATTCGCGGTCCCTCAGCAGGGATGGCAGGCGCGTCTTGTCGGCTTTCTTGCGCAGGATTTCTTTGACGGAAATCCCGCCGGCCGGAACTTCATCACCTACCACCAGGATATGTTTCAATCCCGGCGTGGCCGGCTGGAGGGCATTTATCATGGCGAAATGGTCGAAGTCCCGGAAAGTCCGGGGGATGGCCACCCCGGCAGGCCTGACCGACCGGAAGAGGGTCTCCATCTCCTTCTGCCGCCAGCTTCTGAGAACCGGGAGCCAGAGCAGTCCGGCGCGTTCGCTGGCCACACGCCACAGGTAGAGCTCCACGAAATTGGGGAGCTGGGTGACGATGAGGTCGTCCTTCCGGAAGCCCAGCTCTATCAGCCCCAGGGCCAGGCTGTCCACGCAATCGTCCACCTGACCCCAGGTCAGGC
The DNA here is from genome assembly GCA_016210565.1 of Chloroflexota bacterium. Classification (GTDB taxonomy): domain Bacteria; phylum Chloroflexota; class Dehalococcoidia; order JACQUA01; family JACQUA01; genus JACQUA01. The sequence continues at coordinate 20,784 of JACQUA010000314.1, read as the reverse complement.
GGGTCCGGGAGTCCACCAGGGCTTCCCGGTCAGGGAAGGCCCGGGCATTGCTCCGGCAGACCGTGGAGAGCGTTCCCGCGGTCCAGTAACCCTTCCGGGTGTATTCTTCTATCATCTCCGGGGTATAGCGAGTTGGTCTGGCCATGCTAGTGCAAGCGCATCAATTATGAGGAATAGTTTCACACAAAGACGCAAAGGGCACAAAGGAATTTGTGCAGCGGAGTCACTGACTCTGTGGAAGCTTAGCAGTTTCCTTACGCCGGTGCAACATCCTGAAAAGAAAATGGTGGAATAGCGGCAGCCGGGCGAAATCCCCCTTAGTCCCCCTTTGAAAAAGGGGGAGAGGAATTCTCTTTGCCATTAAGACCGAAATATGGTAGATTACGCCAGAGGTTGCAAATGGACGAAGCGAAGACGAGATTGCAGCACGGGGACAGGCCGGCTGTCCTGTCCCGGTACAGAAAGGCGTCTGGTGTGAAGCCGCACCAGGAAGCGGTTCCGGCGCCTGAAGAGGGCGCAATGAAGGTCGTTACCATGCGGCAGGCCATCCGTCGCGCCCAGGCGTTGGTGCGGCGCTATGTCCCTGAGGGGCGCAAACTTTCTGAGGAGCTTGATAAGAGAGCGCCGCTTCGAGCGGGGTTGGTAGGCAGGCTTGTGGCGCACCCTTAAAGGGTGCGGCTACGGGTGGCTAACGGCGACGCCCGTTTAAGAAACGAAGCGCCGGGGTGCAAAACGACCGCCGGCCGGCGGTCTGGATTCCAAAAAGGGGGTTCGGCCCATGGAGAGAAAGACCCACAGGGAAATCGTCAAAGGCTGGTATCCCTTTTCCCGGGAGGAAATCAAGCAATATGTCTCCCGGGGCATCTGGCGCAACCTGACCTTCGGAGACATCCTCGACCGGAACGTGGCCAACATTCCCGATAAGCCGGCGGTCATCGATGATACCCGGTCGGTGACCTGGCTGGAGCTGGCACAGAAAGCGGACCGCCTGGCCCTGCATTTCAAGAGGCTGGGACTGGAGTACGGTGATTTTGTGGTGATGATCACGCCGAACGTGGTGGAGTTCTATTTCCTGTTGTTCGGCCTGGCCAGGATCGGCGTCATCCCGGTCATGGGCCTGCCTCGCCACCGGAGGAAGGAAGTATCATACCTGGCCAGTCTTCACGAGGCCAAAGCCATTGTGGTCCCGGTAGGGGAGAAGTTCGATTATGTCGGGATGGTGCGGGAGTTCCGTTCCGATACGCCCATTTTGAAGCATTTTTGCACCCTGGGCGGTCCGCCGGTGGGCGGCTGGACTTCCATCGAGAAGCTTCTCGAGGAACGAATAGAGGAGAATTATCCGAAAGACCACCTGGCGCAGTTCAAGCCGGACCCCAACGATATCGTGGTGGAGCAGCTTTCCGGTGGCACCACCGGGCTGCCCAAGGGGATTCCTCGCACCCACAACGACTATATCTATATCTGGGACTATGTCGGTCGCCGCGAGGGCAATACCGACGAATCCGTTTGCCTCTGCATCCCACCGGTGGCGCACAATATGCCCATTTCGGATATCGCCGGGCCCATGTTCCTGCGCGGCGGCGTCACGGTCATCACCAAGTCCACCAGGCCGGAAGACCATTTCAGGATAATCGAGAAGCACCGGGTGACCAATGTAGACCTGGTGCCGGTGCTGATCAGCTACTGGATGGAAGCCGGAGAGGTGATGAAGAAATATGACCTGAGCTCTCTCAAGATTGTTGCCTGCGGTGCCCAGAAGGCCAAGCCGGAGATAGTCCGCTGGTGCATCGAAAAGCTGGGGGTGAGCTTCTGCAACACCTTCGGCATGACCGAAGGGCCGGTCATCGCCACCCGCTGGGACAGTCCGAAAGAGGCCCAGTTGAATACCGTCGGCCGGCCCATCCTCACCGATGAGCTGGTAACGATAAAGCTGGTGGACAACGATAACGGGGAGGTGCCGCCCGGCGCCGTCGGGGAGCTGGTGGTGAGGGGGCCGATGATGACCTTCAAGGGGTATTTCCGGAACCCGGAAGAAACCGCGAAGTCCTTTGATGAGCAGGGCTTTTTCCATACCGGCGACCTGATGTCCGTCAGGCCCGACGGCCGCTACGTGGTGGAGGGGCGCAAGAAGGACATGATCATCCGCGGCGGCGAGAATGTCTATCCCGAACCGGTGGAAGGCTGGCTGATGAAACATCCGCGCGTGGCCAATGCCGCGGTGGTCGGGATGCCCGACGCGAAGCTGGGGGAGAAGCTGTGCGCCTTCATCCAGGCGACCGGGGGGCAAACGATCACTTTCGCCGAAGTGCAGCAGTTCATGAAGGAGCAGGGGGTGGCGGTGTACCAGTGGCCGGAGAGGCTGGAGGTGGCGCAAGGCTGGCCGCTGACGCCGGTGAACAAGATTGACAAGCGGCTACTGCGGGGCTTTGTTACCTACAGGCTGCTTGAAGAGGGCCTGATCGACGTGGCGCTGGGCGACGAGTTCCTGGCGAAGGACAAGTTGACGGTGGACGATATCCGGACTGGCAAAGTCAAGATAGATTTCACGGGCTCCCCGGGGTAGGGCCGGATTGCAGCCCCGGTACCGCAGGCCTCCGTGCCTGCGAGAGCCGTACCGCAGCCATGCCAGGATCACAAATTGGAGATCACGGAAAGAGAAACAGGGGCGTCTCTAGCCACGAATTAACACGAATGGACACGAATAGCTTGTGTTTTCATTTCGTGTTTATTCGTGTCCATTCGCGGTTCCTCGTTCAATTTGGTCCGGTTAAGGAAGGAATATGGACAAGGTAGCCATTGTAACCGGGGCGGCGGGGGTGCTGGGGGAGACCATTGCCAGGGCCTTCGGCAAAGCGGGATACAGAGTCGTGGTCAGCGACCTGCGGGCGGAGCCGTTGGACAGGCTGGCGGCATCGATCAACGAAGGGCCGGGGCAGGCCGTTCCCTACGCGGCGGACATACGGGACTTCGACAGGGTCAAGGCGATGGTACAGGACACCATCGCCGGGTGGAAGCGGATAGACGTGCTGGCGGCGGTCGGGGGACAGGGGCTGGGGAGGCTTTCGGGCACCAGAAAGGAAAAGCTGCTGATTGAACATACCGACGAGGACTGGGACCTGGTAATCGAAACCAACCTGAAAGGAACGTTTCACTGCATCAAAGCCGTAGCCGGGCCGATGATGGAGCAGAGGGATGGGCACATCATCATCATGGGGTCGAACATAGGTACCACCGGAAGGACCAGGGCCGGCAGCTACGGGACATCCAAGGCCGGACTGTACGGGCTGATGAAGGTGGCCGCACTGGAGTTGGGGGAATACAACATCAAGGTGAATGTGGTCAATCCGGGGCGGGTGGCCCACCCGGGGGATGTGGTGGACAGGAATATCCAGGAGAGCCTGCTGAAACGGATACAGGATGCTGAGGAAGTCGCCGACTTCTACGTCTACCTGGCGGGGATGCGGAACGTCTCCGGCCAGATCTTCAACCTGGACAGCCGGATAATGTTTTGAGGGAGTTTCCCTCTATGTAGGGTGGGTTAAGCCCCGATGGTAGTCGGGACGAACCCACCACGCGAAATGACGAATGACGACCCCCGACTTGATCGGGGGCGAATGACGATCGAATGACGAATGCTCCAATGACCAAATTCCAAATGAAAAAACCGAGGGGACCCGTTTTGGGGTTTGACCATTGGGATTTTAAATTTGCTCTGAAAATAGGCTGTCACTCTGAGCGAAGTCGAAGGGTCTTTCGTCCCGCGTCCCGCCCCGAAAGATTCTTCGACTACGCTCGCTGCGCTCGCTTTGCTCAGAATGACATTTTCATCCTTCATGGTGCGCCATCGGCGCATGGGTGATTGTTTGGAATTTGGTGCTTGGGATTTGGAATTTCGTCTTGCTGGTGGGTTCGCGCAACCACTCCGCACGGCACCACCCGATTGCGCTTAACCCACCCTACGGGTTTCTCCACCCCGCCGATGCCCAATTCGGGCTATTTGGGATGCGGCTTCGGTTTCACCACTATAGATGGTTTCAGATTCGCAGCGTAGGTCAGGCCCACCGCCTCTTTGATGCCGCCGTATTTCTCACTTAGCCGGTCCATGTCGCCGGCGTCCAGGGCCCGCATGGGGCAGCCGGCGACACAGATAGGGGGCTTGTTCTCAGCCAGCCGGTCGATGCATAGATCGCATTTCTGCATCCCGGCGTTTTCCTCGGCCCCGAACTGGGGCGTGTCATACGGACAAGCCTTGAGACACAGGTCGCAATTATCTTTACCCAGACACATTCCCGGATCCACCACTACGATGCCATCCTGCTGTCGCTTACTGATGGCGTTAGCCGGGCAGGCGGAAACGCAGGCCGGTTCGGCGCAGTGATAGCAGGCACTGGAGAGAAAGGCGACGAACACATCGGGGAACGTGCCCTGCTCGATACATGCCACGCTTCTCCAGCTTGCCGGCCCGGCTGGTACGTCGTGCCAGTCTTTGCAGGCCACGACACAGGTATAACACCCGGTGCAACGGGTCTGGTCAAAGTAGAAACCTACTTGCATTCCGGTCCCTCCTGGATCTTCTCAATCTCAACCAGGGCGGTATTCATCGGCACAGACCCGCAACCCGACCAGAAAAGGCAAACTGCCTCCATACCAGACCTTATGGTCTAATACCTCAGGTAGCAATAGTTGCGGTTTTACCGGATCGAGAACTCCCTGGGGCTTAAGCATTGTAAAATAGCTCCCGGCTCCGCTCATCACAATGTCGCGCAAATATAAACCAGCCCGCCGCTCTGTGAGGATTCTCTCAAAGAGTTGAGCGTTCGCTGCAGCAGTAATAAATTCCACCTCGATTCCATAAGCCTTCTTGAAGCCGTCGCGCCATACTTCCCTTTGGTCGGGGGATGCAAGAGTGCTGATGGTTACAACCCCTTCCTGCTTCGCTGCAACGAGGGCTTTTTCCCATTCCTGGTGCCAGGCAGCTTTGGTGGCTACTTCAGTTGCAGGTTTAGCAGGCGCTGGTGTGGCCGGAGTTGGTTGCCCCGGCCCGCAGCCGAGACCGAAGAATAAAAACACAACAGCAAACACCACAGAAACCCACTTCTCAGGCATGTGTCAACTCTCCTTCCTTGTTGGCTTTCAACCTCACGGGAATGATACATCGCCCCTTCAAAGCTGTCAAGGATACGATTTGAATCATCTAAAATGTTACCCAAGGCATGTCTGTTAAATCACGAAAAATATTACCGAGCAACGAAGAAAGGAGTAAGATGTAGCCCGGTCATTTCCCGGAACGATCCAGGAGGTAAACGAGTTACATCACAATGGACATGCATTCCAGAAACGAGTACGTAACGGTGCTCAAAGAAAGATACCGCCAGGCGAAAACCAGGGAGGAGAAATCCCGGATACTGAATGAATACTGTGCCAATACGGGGCAGCGCCGTAAGCATGCCATCAGGCGATTGAGGGCTGCTGATGGCCTTGGCGCCAAACCCCGGAGGAGGAGGGATGTCGTATATGACGGGGCTGTAAGAGCGGCCCTGGCGGAGGTGTGGGAGGTGTTTGACCACCCCTGCGGGCAGAGGCTTGAGCCGGTGCTGAAAACGGAGGTGGCCAAGCTGCGGGAAATGGGGGAGCTGAAGGTCCCGGACGAGGTGGCCGACAAGCTCGTCAAAATCAGCCCGGCGACTATCGACAGAAAGCTGAAGCACCAGAGGGAAACCCTGCACCAGGCCAGATCCAGAGGGGGTCGGAGCCCGGCCTATCTTTTGAAGCAGAAGATAGAGGTCAGGCTGACGCAGTGGGATACCTCCAAAGTGGGCTATTTAGAAGTAGACACGGTGTTCCACTGCGGGTCCTCCACCATGGGACAATACATCAATACCGTCAGCGCCACCGAGATTTCCTCTGGCTGGTGGGAAGGGCAAGCCATTATGGGGAAAGCCCAGGCCAGGGTCTTCGAGGCATTGAAAGCAATCAGGGCCAAGACGCCCTTCCAGTGGAAGGGCATAGACTCGGACAACGGGCAGGAGTTCATGAACGACATACTGTACCGCTACTGCAACGGTACACCTAAGGTCAAATTCACCCGCTCCCGGCCCAGCCGGAAGAACGACAACGCCTATATCGAGGAGAAGAACTGGACGCACGTCAGAAAAGTCATCGGCTATTTGAGACACGATACTCTGGATGAACTGGCCATCATCAACGACCTGTACGCCGATCTGAGACTGTACAAGAACTTCTTCCAGCCGGTGATGAAGCTGGTCAGGAAGGAAAGGATCGGAGGCCGGGTCAAGAGGAAGTACGACCAGCCCAAAACCCCTTACCAGCGGCTCCTGGAGTCCGGCCAGCTCACCAGGAGGGCCAGGCAGGAGCTGCTGCAACTTCATGACAGACTGAATCCAGCACAGCTAAAAAGGAGCATCGATGCCAGGCTGAACCAACTGTATCAGGCTTACAACAAGAAAACGGGGACGCAGCAACCCAATCCCCGCAAGAAACAGACACCCCGTTCGGTAACATTCTTAAATGATTTGACACGGATGGTTAGCAGAAAAAATCTTCAGAAAATCTGTTGAATTTTTGTGTTTTTCCTCTGCACTCCTTCTCCCTTCCATGATAATATCAACTCATGGAAAAGATAATGACCATCCAGGGACGGGAAACAACGCATGGGGACATCAAGTTAGTTCAGCGGCTGATCCAGGATAAGCCATCGTGGAACCGTACCCGGCTTTCCAGAGAGCTATGCCTTCTGTGGAATTGGCGTGCCTCCAATGGCCGGGCCAAGGATATGGCTTGCCGCACCCTTCTTTCGAAATTAGAGCAGCGGGGCCATATCACCTTGCCCAGACGTCAAACTCCCGGTCGGGGCTGTGGCAAGGTCTGTATTCCCTGTGTTCCACATAAAACTGAGCCTATTGCCTGCGCCTTGAGTGCCCTGGCGCCCATACATGTCGAGCTGGTCGAAGAGGCCTCCCTTCTGGACCTCTTCAAATGTTTGCTTTCCCGGTACCATTATCTGGGTTTCGGCCGTACTGTGGGCGAGAACATGAAGTATCTGGTTCTGGACCGGGAGCATAATCCCCTGGCCTGCCTCCTCTTTGGTTCGGCAGCCTGGAAATGCGCTCCCCGGGATGACTTTATCGGTTGGGATGCTAATACCAGAAAGGTTCTTTCTCATTTCAAGTGGGTAACCCAACTTTGGAATAGTCGAGTTTCCCGGTAAGGATAGATCATCGTCTTGAGATTTTTGAAGGTTCGATAGCCCCGAGCCTTGGCTTTGGCCGCCTGAACCAGGCTGTTGAGTCCTTCCAAGATACCGTTGTTAATCTTGCTGTCGTACCAGCGCAGTACGCCGGACCAATGACGCTTGATTGTCTTGGCTGCTTCTTTGATGGGCTCAATGCGGCTATGGCTCGCCCAGAAATACCATTTCTTGAGGGATCTTTCGAACCCTTCCCGGGTTTGCTCTTTGTAGATTTCCTGAAAGTTCTCACGGATATGATAGGCTCTCACTGTCTTCAGGTTCAGTCGAGGCATAGATTCTATGGACTGCAATGTCTTGAGCTGTGATTCGGTAAGGTTATCCCGGTTCTTTAGGAAGAGATACTTCTGCCCTCGTAGGAGCGCCTGCTCCTGGGTCTCTTCCTTTCGCACGGTATCCACCGCGGTATTGATCACCTTCGTGACATGGTATCTGTCGAAGGTGATCGAGGCCCGGGGCAAGTTTTCCTCTACTCCACTGATGAAGGCCGGGGACATATCGATGGAGACATCCGTGATATCCTCTGGATTCCCATGGTGCTCCTTGAAATCCTGGGTAAAGGCAGTCATGGTTTCCGAACCTTTGCCCTCTGCTACAAAGATAGTGCGCCTTTCCTCTAAATCCACAAAGAGAGAGACATAGTCATGTCCTTTGGCTTTAGACGTTTCATCTACCCCTATCTTTGTCACTTCAGAGAAGTCCTGTTGCTGGCGGGCTGCCTCAGTGTAGTGGTGCATCATTCTCCAGAGTTTGTTATCATCTACCTTGATAATCTGCGACACCTTATTCACGGTCATCTCTCGTACCAGGGTCATGGCAAAGGCTTCAAAAAGAAAGGTAAAGTCGGCGGCGGCGCGCGCCCAGGGCACCTCGATCTGACGTATTCCGTCATCCGGACAATCGATTCTCGGAACCCTCACTTTCAGGTAGCAGGCATATTGGAAGAAATTGAGATGTCTCCATTCCTTTTCTGCGGTATCGTAGGCCTTCGCCTCTTTTCCACAGACCGGACAGCGGAAGACACTTCCTCTGGGGAAGTCAATAAACAGCCTGATCACTCCTCCGGCTTCATCAAACCCTATGTGGGTAATCTTCCAGGGTGCCTCTAGTTTGATCGCCTTTGAAAACAGATCTTCCAGTGATTCCACTGTGTGGGCTCCTCCCTTTTTCCCTGAGTATACCTTACCCACTCAGTTTGAGAAAGAGCCACCAGAAAGGTAAATCTCAACTTCCTTACCAACAATATGCGCTTTTTGATTTTGCCCTGGGTCAGGGTGCCGCACCTGGCCAGTCATATCCTGGGACGAGTCGCCAGGCGCATCAGTTCGGACTGGATGGAGAAATACGGACATCCCCTCTATCTACTGGAAACCTTTGTGCAACGGGAGTGCTTCCGGGGCGTCTGTTACCAGGCGGCCAACTGGATTTTGGCAGGTCAAACCAAGGGGCGCAGCCGCAATGATCGGTATGCTACCCTTAAAGTGCCCGTGAAGGATATTTACCTTTACCCGCTGCTAGAAAGATTCCGGAAGGCCCTCAGCCAGGGGGTAGGCCAGCAGAAAGGGCCAAAGAGGGAAGGCAAATAGAGTGGAGTGTCATCATGGTACCGATTGTCCCTATCTAAATGGGGGCAATGTTCGGCATTTGATGGGGGAGCGGGATTGTTTAAGCCAGCAGACCCTGGAAATGGAAAAGGTGATGGCGCTGGCTCAGGCAGAGATGGAAAAGCTGCGCCAGGAAAACCAAAAGCTTAAAGAGGAAAAGGAGACGCTGAGTTATCAATTGAAGCAAATGCTGGGTAAGATGTTCAAGCCTCAAGTAAAGCCAGATCCAGATGTTAACCGTCCGAAACGCGGCGCTCATTGCGGTCATCATGGCAACAGCCGCCGACGCCCGGAAGAGATTTCGGAATTTATTGATATCTATCCTGACAAATGTGATAAGTGCGGTGGTGAGGTTAAGGCCTATGAGAAACATTTCGATGAGCATGTGGTAGAAGATATTGAGATAAAGAAGAAGGTGACCTGTTACCGGCTCTATTATGGCTATTGTAAGCGGTGCCAAAAGACGGTTTGGGCTAAAACAAAAGGACCCATAACGCCTGGTGATCGAATCGGAGTTCAGGCTCGGGCGGTGGGCGGCTACCTGCGCCATATCAGTGTACCCTATCGAAAGGTAGCCAAGATATTCAAAAACGTCTTTGGTATCAATCTTACTCACCCATCATTTTTGGCTTTTAACAGGGAGCAAGCCCAAAACGGCGCTTCAATGTACGAAGGGATAAAACACCGGGTCCGCCATTCGGCTGGTATCAACGCTGATGAAACAGGTTGGCGGGTTAATGGTCAGAATCACTGGTTGTGGGTCTTTACCAATAAAGATGCGGCCTTGTATCAAATCGACAAAAGCCGCGGCAGCAAGGTGGTCGGTAATATTTTAGGTGAGAACTATGAGGGGACTTTGACTAGCGATTTTTATTCGGCTTATAACAAACATCAGACCTCGGCCAAGCAGCGTTGCCTGGGGCATCTTCTGGCGGAGATTAAGAAAATCCAGCAGAAGAATACGTTCGCCCCAGATACTATTGATGGGATATTTTGCCAGGGATTGAAGACGCTATTAAAACAGACTATTGAGGTTTGGCATGAATATCATGAGGGGACGAGGGTCTATGAAGATCTGGCCCAGGAAAAGGAGCGGGGCATCTCCAGAATGATGGAATTAGTGTTGTTACCGACTAACCACAAAGATGCGCGGCGTCTCCGTAAGCGCATAATAAAACATAACCAGGAATTATTCACCTTCCTGGATAATCCCCTGGTTGAGCCGACCAATAATCGGGCCGAGCGGCAACTGAGGCCATGTGTCATTATGAGGAAGATCACCTTTGGTAACCGCTCAGCTTTAGGGGCTGCAAACCAGGCGGTGCTGATGAGTATCATCCAGACAGGCGTCTTGAATGGCCTTGAACCTTTAGCTATTTTCCAGTCTCTATCAGCCGGGCCCTTAACTTCATTTACCGAATTACCCAAAATAAGGTCGCCCTAAATTCAAAAAGCCGAGGCTAAACCTCGGCTTCTCCAATCACCCTGTAATATCAACAGCGAGTTCCCCGCAAAATAGCCATCTTCATACTAGTGGTCTCATAATAGAATGGTCTCGCTTTAACGCGATGTAAAGCAAAATGATGTATCAGACTATTATGAGACGCTTAGTATCTCTGTGGTGAGCGCAGCTCATTGGCGTTTGCTACGAAAGTAAGCCGGGAGTCGACCTGGCCACGACCCGCCCGGTCCACTTAGGCGGGCATATGCAACGTGGGGCTACCGGTTCGCCAAATGAACGGCCTATTTTCATGGTCCATGGCACCTGTTCCAAGCAACCATGGGCATTTTTTGGAAAAACTTACCTATTACCATTGAACCGTTAAGTATTTCCCTGGCTTTATCAGCAAAGCCGTTAACTTCATTCGCGGAATTACCCAAGATAAGATCGCCATGAATTCAAAAAGCCGAGGCTAAACCCCGGCTTCTGTAATGACCCGGTAATATCGACAGCAAGTTGCTACGAAAGCAAGCCGGGAGTCGACTTAGCTACGACCCGCCCCGGTTGACCTGGGCGGGCATGTGCCACCTGGCGCTACGGGTTCGCCAAGTGAACGGCGTATTTTCATCATCCACGGCACCCGCTCCAAGTAGGCATGGGGGATTTTTTGGAAAAACTTACCTATTACTGGGTAAGATGCCGGGGGGATTGCCTCGCCACGCTGGGTAGTCCGCTCTACCCCACGGCTGGCCAACTCGGGCCAATTTGGCAGCGGATGGCAAGACGAAAATCAGGCGGTTTGCCAGGCTCTACTATAGCTAACATCCAAGAACGCGCTAACGGGCAAATATTTCTCTTGCCCACTGAGTATACCTAGGATAATCGTTCACGAGAAATTCTTCACCGTCGGTTGGGTTGCGGATGTATTTCCTGTCCCGCAGCCTGACCCTAAACGGGTTCAGAGTGTCTGTTGGGATGTCTTCCCTCAGACTCTGCAGTCCCGACGCATTCTGCAACAGCAACTGCCCTTCCCTCGTCAGGGACCAGTTAAGCAAAATCCTGGCAGCGTTAGGGTGAGGAGCTTTGTCAAACATAGCGATGGAAGAGCCGCCTGCTGTAAGGTAAACGCCATTGTCGGATATCAGATAGGCTACGGGGGCTCCAGTCTGTATTAGTGCCTCCATCCGCGTGGCGGCAGGTCCCAGGGCTATCAAATACTTGCCCTTGGCCAACCCCTGGACCTGAAGGTTCAGATCCCTCGTTACCACGAGGTCCTGCTTAGTCATTAGCTCCCGAAAAAAGTCTAAATCTACTATCTTGTGAAATATGAGAGTGCTGAAACCCGTGAAGCCGGCACCGGAGCCAATGCTGGGGTCGTTAATAATCATCTTCCCTTTCCATTTTGGGCCCATAAGGTCCCTCAAGGTTCTAATGTCTTGCGGGTTTACCAGATCTGTATTGATTGCTATGAAGCTTTCCACGAACTGTGCCCATGTAACCGTTATGCCCTCCTTGTCCATTGGTGGCAGCTGTCCCCCGAACCAGCCTTTCGGGTCCATGACCTCGGGATGAACAAACTCGGGTTTCATTGGCTGCAGAGCATTGTCTTGCTTTAACTCTCGGATATCTTTGAGTCCGCTCATGTAGAGGTCAGCCAAAAACAGGCCTGCCTGGCGCTCCCTCCTTATTTTGACGTTTAGCGCTCCGACCTGGCCGGTGACCGTTTCGAGGTTGAAACCAAACTTTTCCTTGATTAGGTCAGTAGCCGCTGACTTTAGTATGGAAGCACCACCGGCTCCGTAAACAACAACACTCCCCTCCTTCTGTGCTTTCTTCAAGGTATTACCCCAATCTTCTTCCCAGGCTGATCTAGTTGGCCTCTGCTCGGCCGAGGAACCTGATGGCACCGACATAGGAGGGGATGAGATCGTGGGAGCACAGGCCGCAGCCACGAATGATATGAATGCCACGGTTGCCACTATCTTAGAAACCCTGCAAAGCCCCCAAAGGTGGCGCGGAAGAAACTCCTTTTTCGCCATTGGCCCAAACCTCTTTCTTAATTTCGTTCCAGCTATTTCGCCGCCAGTAGAACCCGTAAGTTCCGAATCATCTCGTACGCGGGCTTCGGCACAAACGAGGAAGGGGGAGGAATGCGCAAGGCATCTTCATCGCGGGAATATGCAGCGCAAGCATCCTCTACGACTACCGTATTGTAACCCCGATCTCCGCCCGTCCTGGCCGTGCTTTCCACGGCCCCGTTGGTAAGGACTCCAGTAATTATCAGGTTTTCCAGGCTCATGTTGTGAAGGACTTGCGCAAGAGGGGTCGAGTTAAACGGATTCAACGAGTTTTTGTCAAGCACCACCTCGCCCGGAAGAGGCTGCAGGGCTTCTACTATTTCATACTCGCGGCTTTCTTTGAAAAAGACTGATCGCTCTTCTTGCTCCTGCTGTCGCAGAAGGGCTCTTCTCCAATTATGTTCAGGCAAGTCCCTGGCTTCGGGTAATTGGAACCCCATGCGCGTATAGAAAATTTCCAACTTATGGTCACGGAAGAAGTCTCGAAGTGCGAGTATATTCGGTAACACTTTCTGCGCCAAACGACTATGGTAGTAATCGTATATTTTAGGGTAGCCTCGTCTGAGAACTGTTCCAATGCCCCAACCGGGGTCAATATAACCCCTCTGCATATCAATTATTAGCAATGCGGAACGCTCGGGGTCTATTGACCATTCTTTGAGGGTATAAGCGCCGCGGTGTCCAGTATCCCAGGGAATCTTGCCTATCATGATGTTGTCTTCAAAGCGAGGAGTTGTTCTCCCGACAGTAACCGCGAAAATTCATCCAAGACTTCCGAGGTACTTTTGACGGACCCCAGCAGCCGGCAAAAAGTGTGCACGGTAATCCTGTGGCCTTCTGCACTGGTGGTCGCGCAAGCATCCCCTGCGAGGATGACATTGTAGCCCCTGTCGGCGGCATCCCGGGCAGTATTCTCCACACATCCGTGCGTAGCAATGCCGCACACAACCACGTTCTGAATCGCCATTGCACTCAAATAATGGTCCATTGCCGATGAATTGAAGGCGCCTCCCGAGTTCTTGTCTATGACCAATTCGTCGGGGGCCAAAGGCTGTAATTCGTCCCTTATCTGATATGCCAAGGCTTCTTTGGTAAGTACCTGCTCAGGATCGATGGCGGATCTCTTATGCCAGGTCAAACGCCTTTTGATATGCCGGTCCCTTCCATCTGGCAAAAAAGTGCCCAGCGCAATGTATACAATAAGCAGCTTATGCTGGCGAAAAAAGTTCCGCAGTCTGACGATGTTGGGCAATATCTTGTACACAACTGCTGGCGAATTGTTTTGAACATCGACTATCAGCAATGCGGTCTTTTCGGTATCGATGGTCAATTCACTGAGTGTATGGGGCCAATCCGGCGTTTCCTTTTGCCAGCCTATTGAGCCTTTCATAATCGCTTCCTTTGGTGCACCTGTTATTTGAGCAACGCTGCAAATACTTCCTTGGCCTTCTCAATATAGGCAGGAGATTCGAGGATGAATTCTTCGGCGCCTCCGTCTACATATTTTCTCGACGGATTATAAAGGTCATCAGGAGACAAATGATCGGTCGGTACGTCGAGTCTGGCCGTCTGGCTTTGCTGAACCCTGCTAACGGTGTAACTTCCTTCTTTGCTCAAAGCCCAGTTAATGAACACCTTGGCGGCGTTGGGATGAGGAGCGCTGTTCATGAACGAGACCGGGTTAGCCACGCTGAGATAACCTCCGTCTCGAGGCATAGTCGCTTTCAGCGGTGCCCCCGCCTTCATTAGCTCCAGGGCGTTAGCAGGCTCTATCATCCAAAATATCGGATATTTGCTACGAGCCACCCATTCGGCAGCTAACCTGTCATCTCTCAATAGGAGCGGGCTATTTTCGGCAAACTTCCTCCAGAACTCAGGTCCCCTGCTCATGTAGATTGCCTGAAAAGTTTTAATAGCGGTGCTTACTCCTGTGGTAGGATCGCCTATCAGGATTTTTCCTTTCCAACGAGGTTCCAGCAAACTATCAATAGAACTCACGTCTTCCGGTTTCACCATGGTCGTGTTTATCACGATGTACCCTGAAAGCGAAAGCATAGGGGAAATAACGTATGATTGCTCTTTGTCAATGAACGGTAGCCGGTTGGCCTGCCAAGCCGTTGCATCCACGACTTCAGGTAGGACGAGTAGAGGCCTCAGAGGTTCAAGTATGCCAGCAGGCTTAAAAAGCTGAATTTGTGGTATGCTGCCGCCCTGGAAGACGTCTGCGATGTACAATCCGGCCCTGCGCTCCTTGAGTAGCTTTTCAGCAACTTGCGTGCTCTTAGCTGCGACCCACTCTATGTCTAGGCCGAACTTATCCTTGAGACCCCGGGTCTGCGCTTGGCGCAGTTCCGGGGGACCAGAGGTGTATACGGTCAGTCCACCTTCAGCCCTGGCAGCGTCAATTGTCCTCTGCCAGTCCCTCTCCCATGCCTCTTGCGAAACCGCCGCCTCCCCGGGCTTTGTCGCCGGGGCTTCGATCACTGCCGCTGGTGGTTGCGCCGAGACACAGGAAAATGATATGAAGCTAAAGCAGACCGCCGCCATTAAGCTCAGTTTGTAATCCATCGACTTGCCTCCCAGTTCACTTGCCAAACGTTTGACCTGATGGCTTCGTGTTTCGTACTCACCCGGAAGATGAACTTCCGCGCTTCTTGATTTCCCTATAGTTGTCGACAATAGTCAGGAACCATCTCGTTGGCATGCCTACTATTATCTCTTCAGGTTTGTAGTTTACAAGACGTTCATTCCTTTTGCTGTCGAGAATGTTGTATGGTATGCCCCTCATGAAACCGATCATGATGTCTCCGGTTACCAACGCTCCGGCGATGGCTGATTGGCAAATGCCCCAACGGTTCAAAGATATGTTGACATCCGTGTTAGCATAGGAGGCAAGACGGATCAAGTCGTGTACTTGGATTGAATTACCAAAAAGGACGACCACGTCGGGGTTGAATTTCGTCTTTTGCAGCGGCGCCAGGACCAAATACTTACGCGGGTCATACGGGACGTGCAGCCTCCGGTTCTTGTCCCGTTCGGCTGCATCACTGGAAGCGAATATATTTCTTTGGAGCTTGTCCCTAAGGCTATTTTTATGAGGGGCTGCTGCCAGACCGCAATAATAGGCGCCTCCGCAAGTCTCACTGCCCGGACCATTAATGTTCATAATGGCGCCGGTACGCGCAAGTCCTATAGCCGCACAAATACGATTAGCTCTTATCAGGTTTCCCTCGATGGGCTTCTCAACATACATAGCCGTGACAATATTGCCTTCCAAGGGCAAAATGTCGCTTAGGCTACTGTAATCTACATCCCAACCCATGTGTTGTCTCCTTTTGGAAAGCTACGCTTCTTGCCAAACAGCATCCTACCATTTTCGCTGTCAACGACTTGTAACCGGGATTGAAAGAAACTCAGTCTCGTGCCAAAACATTGGGTCAACTCCGTAATAGTTTAGTTTTCCAAAAATCTTTGGCTTATTATATACCCCCCCCCCGGCAAGATGTCAAGATGGGATATGATGATTCCATGTGGCTCTGACACCGGCGGAGGCTTTAGTCGCCCGTAGCGATTCCGACGCGTCGGGACCCCTGTCGTCCCGGCAGGCCGGCAAGGTTCGATACCCGCGAGGGGTGTCGCTACGGGCGACCGATCCCCATCCAGCAAGGCTGAAGCCATGGGCTACGCCGCCTCGCGCCCCTCCCCGGAACGGTGGGTTACGCTCGCTGCCCGGAGCCATGCCAGCCAGTACCTCTCATCGATGGATGCCTGGCCAGCCACGGTGTGGAGTGTCGGCTCGCTTCACCCACCCTAGGGGTTGTCGAGCTTCTTCAATGGCGCCAGGCTGAGGAGGAGCTTCTTCAGGCCGGCGCCCTTGAAGTTCACCAGTGCTTCGAAATCATTGGTCACCGGCTGGCAGCTTATCACCACCCCCTCACCGAATACCTTGTGTATCACCGAGTCTCCGGCCTTGACCGAAATGAGCAGGGTTTTGGGGGCCTCGCTTTTCCAGGATGACAGCGCCGCTTTATGTTCCTGGCGGCCGGCTGCCGGCTTTCCGCCCTGACCGTCGCCAGCGATAAGCTTTGCCGGGATATCATCCAGGAAGCGCGAAGGTTCACCGCTGCTCCTCATCCCCATAAGAATCCGCTGGTTAGCGTGGAAAAGGTACAATCTTTTCTTGGCCCGGGTGACGCCCACATAGCAGAGCCGCCTCTCTTCCTCCAGTTGGGCCGGGTCTTCGTACGACCGGATGTGGGGAAAGAGCTTCTCTTCGAGACCGATGATGAACACCACCGAGTATTCCAGTCCCTTAGCTTTGTGCAGGGTGATGAGGGTGACGGCGTCGGACTTCTCGTCCAGTTCGTCCACGTCCTGCACCAGGGCCACCTTTTCGAGGAAGGCTCCCAGCGCCTCCCCCGGCGGCAGTACTTCGTAATCCCGGGCGCTGGACTGCAACTCCTGGATGTTTTCCCATCTGTCCTCGCCGTCGTCTTCGGCAAAGAGATAGCCCTTGTAACCGGTGCGGGCCACCACTTCACCCAGGAGCTCCATCACACTGGATTTCCGGCTTACCTCGATGAGGCCCTCCAGCAACTCGAAGAACTTCTGGAAAGCGGCGACGGCGCGCGAGGTCACCGGCAGGGATGATTTCGCTCCCTGCTGGTTCAACTCGGCCAGCCTCTGCAAAGCGGCGTAATGGGAAAGGCCCTGCTGCCCGGCCCAGGCGGTGAACTGGTTGAAGCTCTGGTGCCCGATGCCACGGCCCGGCACGTTGACTATCCTGGCAAGGCTGACGCTGTCGAAGGGATTGTGGAGCAGCCGGAGGTAGGCGATGATGTCCTTGATTTCTTTTCGCTCGTAGAACCGGGTGCCGCCGACGAGCTTGTAGGGCGTGCCGTAGCGCATGAAGGTCTCTTCCAGCACGCGCGATTGGGCGTTGGTGCGGTACATGACGGCGCAATCCCGGAGCTTGACTTCTTTGGTTCTGGTCAGCTTGTCTATTTCGTTGACCACCTGGCTGGCTTCCTCCCACTCATCGGCAACCTCGGCCACGACGATGGGACTGCCTTTCTCGTTCTGAGTCCAGAGCTCCTTTGGCTTGCGCTGCTGGTTGTGTGAGATAATGCTCGTCGCCGCTTCCAGGATGGTGCCGGTGGATCGGTAGTTCTGCTCCAGGTAGAAAACCTGCGCCTGCGGGAAGTCCTTTTCGAAGTTGAGAATGTTGCGGATATCGGCGTGGCGCCAGGAATAGATAGACTGGTCGGGGTCGCCGACCACGCAGATGTTCTTGTGTTTGCCTGAAAGCTGTTTCGCCAGGACGTACTGGGCGATGTTAGTGTCCTGGAACTCGTCAACCAGGAGGTGAAGGTACCGGTTCTGGTACTTCTCCAGGATTTCCGGCTTTTGCTGGAACAGCCGGACCGTGGTCATGAGAAGGTCGTCGAAGTCCAGGGCGTGGCTGTTCGCCAGCATCTCCTGGTAGCGCTCGTAGACGCGCTTGACGATTTCGTCAAAGTAACTGTGGCCCTGCCGGGCGCAGGCCTCGGGGGTGAGCAACTGGCTCTTGGCGGCGCTGATGCCCGAGATGACCGCTCTGGGGGTAACTTTTTGCGGGTCCAGGCCCAGTTCCTCGATGGCCTTCTTGACCAGGCGGAGCTGGTCGTCATCATCGTAGATAACGAAGTTCCTGTCAATGCCGATGGCTGGCCCGTCGATTCGCAAGAAGCGGGCGCAGCAGGCATGGAAGGTCCCCACGGTCAACTGCTCCACCATCTTGCCGAGCATGCGGGAGAGCCGCTCCTTCATCTCCGCGGCGGCCTTGTTGGTGAAGGTGACGGCCATGATGCGCCGGGGGCCGACGTTCCAGACTCGCACCAGGTAGGCGATACGGTGCGTGATTACCCTGGTCTTGCCGCTTCCGGGTCCGGCGAGGATCAGGATGGGTCCTTCCAGGGCCTCCACAGCTTTCTGCTGGGCAGCGTTCAAACCGGCCAGTAAGTCGAGGGTCATGACCAGCAATTATAACACAGCCGGCAGCTTGTGGCGGGGTTGTAGTCGCTCCGTTCCGAGAGTCCCGACTTGTCGGGACAGGTCTTTAGCCTGTGGGGTTGGGGAATCTGCAGTGTGTAATCTGCAAGCTGTAATCTCTAACCCGGACGAGCCGGAGCCAACAGGCGTCGATAATTCAAACCACGAATAAACACGAATAGACACGAATAGTCTTTCCCGTTCCAGCATGGGTTCACCGAATTGGTAACGATTCCCCGTCCCGGCACTTTGCAGATTATTTCGTGTTCATTAGTGTTTATTCGTGGTTCCATCTCCCTCTTTCCATGTTTTCCACGATTTGATTGTTAGCGGAGTAATCTGTTGTGATAGCATAGAGAGACAGGCGTCTTGTGATGGAATAAGGTAATTCTTTGGCTGGCGCCGAGTTGCTGTCTCTCGAACGGGCTTGCTTTGAAGCTTCGGGCCTGGAACCTTCACGGGTGGAGGCCTATTTGGCGAGGCTGGATGAAATGTGCGCCATTTCAGGGGTCACGGGGGGTGACGACTACAGCCGGGCCAAAGCCCTTTTTGACCGGCTGTGGCGGGTGAAGCCGCAGAGATACCGGAGCGGCGGGAACTTCCGGTTGCACCGGGTAATTGACGCCCAGTTGGTCCCCGGGGTGGGACCGGCCGGCAACTGCCTTGGGCTGACCATCCTGTTTAACGTCCTGGCCCGGAGGCTGGGCCTGAAAGTGGAAGCAACATACCTGGAAGATGAGTTTGGAAATCGCTCCCATGTCATCTCGGTTGTTCGCGCCGCCGGGAGAACGGTCGAGGTGGAGCACATGTTTCCCGGGGGTTATGACTGCTTCCGGGATTTCGGCGGCCTCAAGGCGAGGTGGGGAGACGGGGAACTGGTTGCTGATGTCTATCTCAGCGAAGGCAACGTCCTTTTTGACCGGGGACAAGTCGATGCGGCGCTGGAATGCTACCGTCGCTCGCTCGCCCTTAACCCCGGGTATCGCAAGGCCTGCATCAACGCGGCCATGGCGCTGATGGTTCTGGGGAGACATGAAGAGGCGAGGGAAATGACGAATGACGAAGCGCGAATGACGAATCAATCACCCATCCCGACGAGTCGGGACCATGAAGGATGAAAACGGACTGTCTTTGCGAGGAGCGAAGCGACGAAGCAATCCCCTCCGCTTTGCGAGAGTACGCAAGGCGGACCAGTTGGATGAACAGGCCGGGAGATTGCTTCGCTTCGCTCGCAATGACATTTACTGAGCAATCCCAATGACGAATGACGAATAGGTTGCAGCCCTCATTGGCAAGCCGAACCGGAGGAATCTCTATTCGCCGGGGCCGGCGGCGGGTGGACACGTGGGTCCGCCCCTGCGGCCACCTGACGCCTATTGCATCTTTTCCAGATGGGTGGAAATCAACCTGACGTATTTCTGGAAATCGGGAAAGTTCTTTTTGAACGTCCTGACAAACAGCTTCTTGCCCGGGGTCTCATACCGATGAAGAATCCTGTTTCTCAGTCCCACGACCGGGGCGATGCGCTTGGCGAAAGCAGTCGGGAGAACGGCGTTTTCGCCCAGCGTGTGGAACGTCCCCTGGTAGTCCTCAGAGACTGTGAGCTTTAGTTCCCGGATGAAGTGCTGGTTGATGTCCAGCATTGTATCTACGACGAGTTGGAGCAGCCTTTCGGCGGCGTGAAGTCTGGCGGAATCCCGCAAGATCTCGTCGTCCGGCGATTTGAGGAGGTCTCTCATCTCGCCCAGGTAACCGGAGATTTCGTCAAGCTTCTTGTATACGAAGGCTTTCTGGAAGTTCAGGATCGCCCGGTCCTCCCGATCTTATCCCGCAGCCTTTGAAACTTAAGCTCATACAGGGGTTTGGTCTCAACATACTTTTTGAAAGAGTAGGCCCTCATCGTTGCGAAAATCAGGGGGTCTTTTTCGTACATGACCTGGCACTTGTTCATGATGGCATAGAAAAGCAAGGGGGGCGCCCTTCTGAGATTGACCAGGTCGATATTCTCGCTCTTGAAAACAGGCGCAAGCTCAATGATGAGTCTGGCCTCTTGTTCCAGGTTCAAATCCCGGTTGGCCAAATAGGCGACATCGAAGTCGCTCTCGCTGTGGGATTCGCCCTCAGCCCGGGAACCAAAAAGCAAGAGCAACCGGAGTTTGTATTTCCGGGCGATTTTCTGGATTAGTCCGGTTGGGGTCTGGGCTGTTTGAACCATCAATCAAACTCTAGGAGCCTGGGTCACCAGTCATCGGCGGAATTAATTGTCTCTCGGACACTGTCGGCTTCTTCGATCGCGGTCTACCAACTCTGGCTGTTCACCCAGGAAAAGTGACTTAGTGACTGGGAATCGCCCCGCTAACAAGG
>JACQUA010000313.1 GCA_016210565.1 Chloroflexota bacterium | reverse complement strand
TTGGGTTTTCCGGTTGTAAATCCCGTAGGGGCACGCTGCCGCGGGCCCGACCTGGCGTAGGCGTTGGGTGGGTTACGCGCGGAAGGTGGGGTGGGGGGCTGGGGAGGCCGCGCGGACCCACCGTGTGCAGCAAAATTCCAAGTTCCAATGCCGACGCCCCGCTGCTGGTCATTTGAGCATTTGTCATTGAATCGTCATTCGAGTTTCGTCATTCGTCATTCTTGGCCCGGCCCATCGCCGGCGCTCGCAGGCACGGTGGCCTGCGATACTGGTGAAGGGTTTCCCGCTTCCGACTTCTCGCCTCCCACCTCCGGAATGGTGGGTTCGCACAGCCACCCGGCTTCCCCGCCGCCCCTCTGTGCTTAACCCACCCTACAGTTCTACGTCCCCCAGGTCCAGTCGTTCCAGCGTTTTCCGCTTGGGCCAGCCAGTCTCACGGTCCCAGCCGCAGTAGTCGTAGTATTCGTCCAGCATGCAATTGAAGTCTTCCTCCGAATGTTTGTAGCCTTTCAGAGGTCCGTCCTCGAAAGGCTCCTGGAAATACTTCTCCGGGATGGTGTCGTCCTTCCGGGTCAGGCCCAGCCGGGCGTTGTAGGCCCGTTCCAGATTATATACCCTTTCGGCTATCTTGATCAGGTCTTCCGGGGAAAAATCTATTCCGGTGGCCGCTGAGACCATGGGGGCGTACTCGCTTTCCACAAGTCCATCGCGCGGCGCCAGCCAGCGCGAGGGCATCTTGCAGGAACCGATAATGTCCACCAGTGTACAGATGTTGCGGTTGTAGGCTACCATCCTGGCCTTGCCCCGCGGGCTTCGCGGGTCGCCGGCTTCAGGGTGGCCCCAGGTTTCCTCGCTCAGCTTCGACGAGGCGCCCAAGTTAGTAAACATCGGGAATCCCTTGAGGTGATCGCCACCCCGCGTCGAGGTGGAACTGGAGAGGGCAAAGGAGTAGTTGGCCCGGATGGAACTCTCCTCGCTGTTTCTGCCTTTGATCGTGTGCGCAAAATGCTCTGTTCCCTTCCCCACCGCCCGCGCCGCCCGGGACAGTCCCTCGGCCAATATGTTCCCGAAGCCCTCACGGTGGACGATTTTCTCGAAGATGGCCCAGGCGACTTTCTGGTCGCCCCAGTCCAGGACCAGCTCGCCGGTGTCTTCTGCCGTCAGAAGCCCGCGCTGGTAGCAGTCGGTCGCCCAAGCCAGGAGAAAACCCGGCTCGGTGGCGTCCATGCCCACATCATTGCAGTACTTCGCGGCCGCCAGAGCGAAGTCCAGGTCCGGCGAACCGTAGGCATAGTAAAATCCGGTGGTAGCGCCGTACTCGAAGCCACCCCCTCTCGACCCCTTATACTGGCCTTTTTTGACGCTGCTGAAATGCGAACAATGCAGCTCGCACCCGAAGCAACCCTCATTGCCATCTACGTTCTCTCCGGCGTATTTCTCTCCGCAAATCTGCTCCAGGTGCGACTCCGGGCACTGGGCGATGTTGTAGTTGTGAATTTGGCCGTAGCCATGGGTGTACATCGCCCGGACCAGGAACATGGTGCCCATCTTTCGCATCGTAGGCAAGAAGCCGAGGTTCCTCACCCTCGCCCGCGCTTTCAGACAGGCCGCTTCGAACTCTGCCGGACGGGCTATCTTCACGCCGCCGGTGCCGCGGACGGCCACCGCTTTGAGCTTCTTCGACCCCGCCACCGCCCCGCACCCCGTCCAGCCCGGCGCCCGGCTCAGGTTGTTCATCAATATCGCAAACCGCACCAGGTTCTCCCCGGCCGGCCCGATGCACGACACCTGTATCCCCTTGTCTCCCACCTCTTTCTTGATAGCTTCGTCCGTCTCCGGCACGGTCTTCCCCCATAGATGCCGGGCGTCCCTGATCTCCACCCGGTCATCGTCTATCCAGAGATAGGCCGGCTTCTCGGACCTGCCGGAAATGATGAGCAGATCATAGCCGGCGTTCTTCAGTTCCGGCGCGAAATGCCCACCGGCGTTGGTATCGCCGAAGATGTTGGTGATGGGGGACTTCGTCACGATTTCCAGACGGCCGCTGCTGGGGGCCAGGGTGCCGGTCAGCGGCCCGGTGGTGTATATCAGCAGGTTGCGCGGGTCCAGGCCATCCTCGACCTCCGGCCCCACCTCGTCCCAGAGGTACCTGGCGCCGAACCCTTCCCCGCCCAGCCATTTGCGGGCAAAAGCCTCAGTGAGGGGCAACTTGCTTATCTGCCCCGTCGTCAGGTCCACTCTTAATATCGTTCCAGTCCAGCCGTACATGGTGAGTTCCTTGAGTTATTGGGTTATTCGGTTATTCGATTGGCTGTCAGCTATCAGCCGCAGGGTGGGTTAAGCGAGGAATGTGGGGTGGTGCGGTGTGGGAGGCCGCGCGAACCCACCGGCAAAACCAAATTGCAAATCCAAAGCACCAAATTCCAAACAATCCCCCATGCCCGCTTGCAGCGGGCACCATGAAGGATGAAAATGTCATTCTGAGCGAAGCGAGCGCAGCGAGTGTAGTCGAAGAATCTTTCGGGGCGGGGCGCGGGACGAAAGACCCTTCGACTTCGCTCAGGGTGACAGCCTATTTTCTGAGCAAATTCAAAATCCCAATGTTCGAATACCGAAAGCCGGTCCACGGTTTGCCGCTTCCCACTTTTCATCTTCCATCTCCCAAACCGCAGCTTCGCGCAGCCCCCCGGATTCCCGCCTTCGCGGGAATGACTGAGTTTGATAATGGTCATTGACCAAAACAGATTGTGAGTTTCGTAATCCAGCCCTCACAGGCACGGAGGCCTGTGGTACCGGGGCAACTGGCCCCCCGCCAGAGCCGGCATAAATACCACTTCGCTGCCCTCTTTCAACTCGCTATCGATCCCTTCCGAATAGAAGGTCGGCATGTTGTCCACCGCCGCCACGACCAGCAATTCCGGCGGCTCGAACTGGGGGTCCACCAGGGCCGACATGAGCGCCGCCGGGCAGCTTTTCTTCATGGCTTCGAGGAGCCCGCGGACGGTTGGCGCGGTAACTTCGACGCCGAACTCGTCCTTGCCCGCCAGGTCCGGCAGATGGCCGTAGAGCTTAACCTTTACCAGCAAGTCGAGAGTCCGGAGAGTTGAGTCTTGAGTCTTGAGTCTTGAGTCTTGAGTCTTGAGTCTTGAGTCTTGAGTCTTGAGTCTTGAGTCTTGAGTCTTGAGTCTTGAGTCCCCCGCTCCTCCGCCCTGGGGAGCACAAGAATCTTCGATCTGCAATCTTTGGAATCAGCCCGGAAAGACCTCGCGGGTGTCCAGCCGCAAGCCCGGCAACACGGGGGAAGTCAGGATTTCCCCTTTTTTGAAAAGGCCTGTCGTTTCGAAGCCAGTCCTGGCAAGTTTCGCCACCTCGATGGTCTCCTTGTCGGGATCGACGATCCACAACTCGCGGACGCCGTGGCGGGCGTAGAGCGTTTTCTTAAGGGTGCGGTCTCTTGTCCCCGTGGCGGGGGAAAGTATTTCAATGACGAGGTCAGGCGCGCCCTGGATTTCTTCCCGGCCCACAATGCCCATCCTCTCGGTTGAGATGTACATGATGTCGGGTTGGACCACATTCTCGCCGAGATGAACGTCAAGGGGAGCGTCATATACCGTCCCGAGGTGATTATCTTTGACAAACCTGGCCAACGACAGTACCAATTCAAGGGAAATCGACTGATGGGGCACATTGGGCGATGGGACCACGACCAGTTCTCCTTCCAGAAGTTCGTACCGCTTCGTCTCGCTCTCCGGCAGGGCCTTGTAGTCTTCGTAGGTGAACTTGATGCTTGAGTTTACCATGTTGTTTCTCCCACTATGTTACCCCCCATTATACTTTGCGCCGATTCAGGGAGTCCAGAGTCGAGTCTTGAGTCGTGAGTCATGAGTCCCCGCCCCGCAAGGTCTGGATACAGCCGGAAGCATGGGCCACCCCCGCCCCGCGTTCAGCCCCACCCCCGCAGGCTGAAGACCTGCGGCTACGCACCGCGGTGGGGAATCTGCAATCTGCAATCTTCTAATCTTCTATTGTTATGGCCATGGTATGGCAGTTATCGGCGCAGAGCTTGCAGGTGACGCCCATGCAGGCGCGGCCATCGGTGTGCCTGGCCTTGACCTCCCCGTTCACCTTTCTCATGCCGCAGGCCTGGGTGGGGCAGATTATCACGCAGTCTCCGCAGGCATCGCAAAGCTCCGCTTTGAGAATGAACTGCGCCGTGGCTTTCGGAAGTTTCCAGGGTTTCTTGACCTTCTCGTTGAAGTCCACCACCAGGTCCTTGATCAGGCGGAACTTGGGGTGGGGTTCGATGACCATTTCCTTCTCCGCGCTCTTGCGGCAGGCCAGCACGGGCCTGCCGTTGACCACCAGGGAGCAGACCCCGCACCAGGCATGGGTGCAGCCCTCGCGGTAGCTCAGGCTGCTGTCCAGATTTTGATAGATGTAATCGAGGACCCCCAGGACAGTATTGCCTTTGTACGGGACCTGGTAGAGGTCATACCTCGGCTCTTTCGCCGTATCCGGGTCGAGCCGGTAGATGGAAACCTGAGCCAATTCAGCTTCGGACACTGGCGACCTCCGATGGTTTCAGCAAAGGAAAAGTCACTTCTTCGAATTCGACCTGCGGCGCCCCGTTCTTCAGGGTGATGACGGCCCGCTTCAGCCAGGCGGGGTCTTCCCTGGGGAAGTCGTCCCGCTCGTGCAGGCCGCGGCTTTCTTTCCGGGTGGCCGCGCCGATAGCCACCACCTCCCCTATGTCCAGCATGTTGGCGGCCTCCAGGGCGTCGCTCCATTCCCTGTTCTGGACCACGCTCTTGTTCTTCGTCGCCAGCCGGGGCAGGACGTCCTTCCTGAGCTGGCGAATTTCCTGTAGGGCCTGGTCGAGCCCTGCGGCGGTCCGGGAGTACATCGTGCAGTTCGACATCACCTTCTTGATCTGCTTCTTCAGCTCGATGGCGCTTTCGCCCCTGGCCCGCTTCAACGGGGCCAGCAGCGCGGCGGCTTGGTCTTTAGTCTCCGGGATTTCTGGCAGGCTGGTCTTTTTGGCCCGGCTGGCGGCTTCCCGGCCGGCGATGTACCCCTGGCCCATGCAGAAGGGCAGGGCGGCGCCCGCCAGCCGGTCGGCCCCGTCCTTGCTGCCGGAGCCGGCCTCGCCCACGGCGAAGAGACCCTCGATACTCGTCTGGCATTTCGTGTCCAGCCTGGCGCCGCCCTGGACGTAGTGGGCGCCCGGCGCCACCTCCCAGCCATCGTAGACAAGGTCGATTCCGGCCTCGTTGAGATATTCCTTGAAGTACATGTTCCCCAGGTCGTCCAGGGTCTCCTTGACGAGGTTGCGGGGCAAATGGCGGAAGGTCAGGTAGCAGCCGCCGTGGGAGGAGCCTCTTCCTTCTTTGATCTCCCGCCAGATGGCCCGGGAGAGCTTTTCCCGGGTGGTCCAGTCCTTGTCCCCGGGGTTGTACCTTTCCATGAACCGCTCGCCTTTTTTGTTGTAGAAGATGCCGTGCAGGTTGATGTAGAGGTCCCAGCAGTAGTTCGGCACTCCCTTGAGGCCCAGCGGCCAGACGGCTACGGTAGGCAGGAACTGGACGAACTCCATGTCGACCATGCGGACGCCGGCGCGGTACATGGCAGCGTGGCCGTCGCCGGTCAGGGTGGGATTGGCCGAGGTGAACTCGTAGCAGCCCATGAACCCGCCGGTGGCCACGATGACCGATTTCGCGGCAAAGGCGACCGGTTCGCCGCGGTCCAGGTCCAGGCCGAAGGCCCCCACCACCGTCCCCTCGCGGCAGAGCAGGTCCGTGACCAGAACATCTTCCACCGTCTTCACCCGGTTCGCCCTGACCTGGTGGGCGAAGACTCTCTTGTATTCATAGCCGGTCATCCGTCCGTCGAAACCATCCAGCTTGGGATGGCGGGGAAAGCTGTGACCCGGCATGTGGTAGGGCTCAAGATATGTGTTCCCCTTCTTCTTGTACTTGATGCCCCAGGCGCTCAGGTCATCCATGGACCGCAGGGACTCCTTCAGGTAGGCGTAGACGTTATCCTGGTTGTTCAGGAACTTGCCGCACCTGATGACATCTTTGACGATCACCTCCAGGCTATCTCCGGGGACGAGCGGGGTGGAGAATCCCCAGCCGGCCATCCAGGTAGCCGCGCCGTCCTTACCCAGGACTCCCTTGTTGACCAGGAGCGACTCGACGCCGTTCTTTTTGGCTTCGATGGCGGCGTTGATGCCGGCCATACCCGATCCGATGATCAGGACATCCGTTGAGACTTTGTCCATAATCTCCTTTCTACCACCGGTGCCACAGGCGTCCTCGCCTGTGGCTTCGGACCGGTACCGCAGGCGTCCCTTTTCTACCTCCAGTGCCACAGGCGTCCCCGCCTGTGTTCCCTCGATACCGGCAATGTCAAGCTATTTCGCGAATGACTTGTCCCGCCCGCTGCTTCGGTCTTACAGATAGGGCGTCTGATGGTATGATTGACAACCTGCTGCTCCGGGCGGGAAAACATTCTCCCGGACAGAACATCCATTGACAGGCTCGAATATATCACAACCAGGAAACCGATTTCAAACGGCGGGGAGTTTGCTGAGTTGCTTGAGTTCGTTGAGCAGCGCAGGGTGGGTTAAGTCCCGATGGTAATCGGGACGAACCCACCGGAGCGAGAGAAGAAAGCAAGGCTGTAATAGCCAACCAGACGGAATGGTGGGTTCGCGTCCCGACGAGTCTTTCAGACAGATCGGGACGCTTAACCCACCCTACGGGCTCAATACTCACTACTGGTTACTGGCTACTGGGTACTGTATAATAACCCCCGCCGGCATCGATCGACACCAAGGAGGCAACCATGGTACGGCGCATTTCCCGGGTTCTCCTGTCCTGTGTCCTGGCAATACTCGTAGTCCCCACGGCAGTTACGCCTGTCCTGGCAGCCGATTTCCGCAGCGGCGATCTGGTTGTTGTTCCCGCCGGTGAGGTAGTCAACGATGACCTGTATGTTGCGGGCAGGGACCTCACCATCGACGGGACGGTAAACGGCGACCTCCTGGCTGCCGGCGGGACGGTGACCATCAACGGCGACGTCAATGGCAGCCTCATGGTCGCCGGGGGGACGGTCAACATCAACGGCAAAGTAGCCCGGGCGGTGCGGGCGGCGGGTGGGACCCTGATGGTCAATGGTGAGATCGGCGGCGATCTCATCGTTGCCGGCGGGACGGTGACCATCGCCGGCGCCGCTTCTATCGGCAAAGACCTTGTCCTGGCCTCGGGCACGGCTCACGCCGCCGGGTCCGTCGGCAGGAATCTGAAAGGCTTCGGCGGAGACATCGTCCTGGCAGGCAGCGTCAAGGGCAACGCCGAACTGGCCGCCGACCGGCTCACCCTGACACCCGGCGCCGATATCCAGGGCGGCCTCGTTTACACCAGTGAGAACGAGGCGGATGTCCGGTCCGGAGCCAGTGTCCGGGGCGCGACGGTCCGCAAGTTTCCCGAGGGGCGAGACCGGAGGCCCCTTTCCGACGCCGGCAACAAGCTCCTGCATTTCCTCATGGCCATGGCGGTGGGGATCATGATCATCTTTATCGCCCCCGGCAGGCTCCAGGCCGCTGCCGATTCCATCAGGACGAAACCGTGGCCGGCCCTGGGCTGGGGGGCGTTGGCCCTGCTGGCCACCCCTATCGCGGCAGTGATGGTCATGGCGACTATCATCGGGATACCCCTGGCGCTGATAGGGATCGCGTTCTGGCTGATGGCCCTGTATCTCAGCCAGATACCCGTCGGCCTTATCGCCGGTCGCACCATCCTGCGGCGTTTCGGCAAACCGCAGACTAAAGCCAGTCTGGTCGTCGCCCTGGCCTGCGGGCTGGCGGTCCTGGGCATTCTCAGCGCGGCGCCGGTGCTCGGGTTCTTGATAGTGCTGGGCACGGTGCTTTTCGGCCTGGGGGCCATCGTCCAGCTTCGCAAGGCGACCACTTAGGTTTATGAGGTTTATAAAGTCCGTAAGGTGGATAGGGTTTGTGAGGTCGATAAGGTTAGAAAGCTCGAAGGTTGACAAGGTGTTAGCCCTGTCACCCTGAGCGGAGTCGAAGGGTCTTTGATCCCCACCTGCGGGAAGGATTCTTCGACTTCGCTCGCTCCGCTCGCTTCGCTCAGAATGACAGAGCATGCAGCCGTTTTCATTGTTCATGGTGCGCCGCGTAAGCGGGCAAGTGGGCTTGTTTGGAACTTGTTGCTTGAAAATTGGGACTTACTTGAATGTATGACGTCATCATCATAGGCGCCGGCATCGGCGGTCTCTCCGCCGGCCTGCACCTCATCGACAAGGGCCATAAAACCCTCATCCTGGAGGCGGAACCCACCCCGGGCGGCCTCTGCACCTCCTTCGAACGCCGCGGCTTCACCTTCGATACCTGCATCCACTGGCTCATGGGCTGCACCGAAGGCGGCATGGTGCGCCGGCCCCTGGAGAAATTCGGTCTTCTCGATGAAGTCAGGCTCAAGTACCTGGAACCGTTCGCCACCATCCGTACCCCCGACGCTGAAGTGACTATTGGCAGCGACCTCTCTGAATTCGAACGCTTCCTCTGCCGGCTTTCGCCCCGGGATGAAAGAGCGCTGGTGCGGTTTTTCACCCAGGCCAGGTCGCTGCCCCCAATGATCGTTCCTTCGCCCGAAGACCGCAGGAAACATCCCCTGCGGTCCCTCGGAATACTGTTCTCCTACTGGCCCGTAATCCGTCTGGCCTTTCAGTATGGAAGACATGACCTGGAGACCTTTCTGAACCGTTTCCAGGAGAAAGAAAGGATCAGACCCTACCTGGGGGTCTTCGGGGATGACTGTTCGGCCCTGATCAGCTTTTACCTTTTCTCCTGGGTGCACCGGCGCGACCTCTACGCCCCGGCCATCAGCTCCCTGGACTTCGCCCGCGCCTTCGAGTCGAAATTCCGTCAGATGGGCGGCGAGATAAAGTACCGGACCAGGGCGTCAAAGGTCATGGTGAAAGACGGCAAGGCAGCCGGCGTACAACTGCAAAACGGCGAAGAAATCCCGGCCCGGGCGGTCGTGTCCAACGCCGATGGCTACCAGACCCTTTTCCTGCTCCTGGGGGATGACTTCGTGCCGCCGGCGCTGGCCCATATTTACCGGTCGGCCCCGCTCTTCGGCTCCATGCTCCTCGTGTCCCTGGGGGTCGGGGTGCCTCTGACCGAGAAAGACGCCCCGGCCCGGATGACAATGGAGTATCCGGCCCCCGCCCCTTTCAGTACCAGGCTCGCCGACCTGGAAAGAGCGCCTTTCACCTACAAGGTCGAGTCGCTGTACAACCCCGCTGCCGCCCCGCCGGGCAAGGGAGTGCTGCTGGCAGAGGCGGTGGCCGACTACGAGGAGTGGCACCGATTGAGGCTGGACCCGGTCAGGTACCAGCAGGCCAAACACCGGGCGCAGGAGATCGCTGTCCGCCGGGCGGAGAACGCCTTCCCGCAGATAAGGGGAAAGGTGGAGTTCGTGGACGTGGCCACGCCGGTCACCTTTGAGCGCTACACTTCGAACCGGGACGGTTCCATCCAGGGCTGGAAGCCGAGCCCGCAGATGATGCGGCGGATGTACCTGCCGTGGAAGCCCACGGCCCTGCCTAATTTCTTCATGGTTGGCCAGTGGGTGGCGGTGGGCGGCGGCATCCCGCCTTCTATCATGGGTGGGGAGAAAGTGGCCGGCCTGGTGCAGAAAGTCCTGAAGTAGCGGCTTCGCGGCTACAGCAGTTGATGAATATACATCTATCAGCTACAATAAAGATGTGTATATTTCTGGTTGGCACGTTTCAGTGCGTCGAGGAGCTTTCACAATGTCGCCAAGAATGAAGAGAATACAGCTCTACATAGAGCCTGAAGTCGATCAGGAACTTCAGCGTCTGGCCGCCGTCCGTCGTGTTTCTAAGGCGCGTCTGGTCCGTGAGGGTGTTAGCTGGGTAGTACGAGAGAATCGGGGTGACCATGAAGATTCTCTCTTGAAGATCGTCGGCATGGGGGAATCGGAACCTGATAGATTGTCGGAGAACCATGATGAATACCTCATTGAGCAAGAGATGAAGCATTGGAACAGGCTGGTGAAGTGAGCGCCGGAATATTCGTTGACAGTTCGGCCTGGATTGCTCTGAGTGACAAAAAGGACGAAAACCACACTCCGGCCCGGCGCTTCTTCTCTTTGATCTTCACCGAGAACGGCCAGGTGGTTTCGACTAACCACGTCATCGGGGAGACTTACACTTTCGTCTGTCATCGGCTTGGGTACAGCCTGGCGCAGCAGTTCCTCACAAGTGTTCGGGAAAGTCAACGTCTCAAGAACATCTTCGTTTCCAGAGAGCAAGAAGAAAAAGCGTACGGTCTTCTGGCGCGATATCGTGACCAAAGACTCAGCTTCGTAGACGCCACGTCTTTTGTGGTCATGCGCGAAAACAGGATGTCGGAATGTTTCACCTTCGACCGCCATTTCGCCGCGGTCGGTTTCCGCTGCCTGCCGTCATGACGATAGCCACCTTGCTAGTGTTACTGCGTTAGGTCGTTAAGAACCTGTCTAAGAAATGGAACCATCCCGATGCATCGGGAGACACTAATGAACACCAATGAACACGAACTGATTCAAGATGTAGGTATTAGTGTCAATTCGTGTTTATTCGTGGTTTGAATTGCTGAACCTAGCGCAGTAGTACCACGAAAGGTAACCTTTGACGCAGAACCGCAACCTTGACATCAAAACCCTGGAAACCTGGCTCTGGGAGGCGGCCTGCGTCATTCGCGGCCCGGTGGATGCCCCCAAGTTCAAGGACTATATCCTGCCCCTGGTCTTCCTGAAACGCCTGTCCGACGTTTTCGAGGATGAGCTGGGCCAGCTCGGGGACAACGCCCGGTTCGTGGGGAAAGACCACAGCCTGGTGCGGTTCTACATCCCGGAAACCGCCCGCTGGCAGAACGTCGCCCGGCAGACCACCAATCTCGGCGAGTATCTCACGGACGCCGTTCGTCGCGTTTCCCGCGAGAACCCGAGGCTGAGCGGCGTCATCGACATCAAGGACTTCAACGAGACCGCTTCGGGCCAGCGCATCATGGCCGACGACCGTTTGCAGGCGCTGGTGCAGGTCCTGTCCCAATACCGCCTCGGACTTGCCGACGTGGAGCCGGACATCCTGGGCCGGGCCTACGAGTACCTGCTGCGGAAATTCGCCGAAGGGCAGGGCCAGAGCGCCGGCGAGTTCTACACGCCCCGCGAGGTGGCAATCCTGATGGCCCGCATCCTTGACCCGGACCCGGGCGATGAAATCTATGACCCCGCCTGTGGCTCCGGCGGTCTCCTGGTGAAGTCCTTCCTGCGGTTCAGGGAGAAATACGGGAATGACGCCAACGTGGCGCCCCTCCGCTTCTACGGGCAGGAAATCAATCCCACCACCTTCGCCATGTCGCGGATGAACGCCTTTATCTACGACATGGAGGCGGAAATCGCCATTGGCGATACCATGAACCGCCCCGCCTTTACCGGCAGTGACGGCTCGCTGAGGCGTTTCGATAAAGTGACCGCCAATCCCATGTGGAACCAGAACTTTGCCATTACCCTCTACGAACATGATACCTATGGCCGCTTTAGCAACGGGATTCCGCCTGCCAGCAGCGCCGACTGTGGCTGGGCCCAGCACATGTTCACCTCGCTCAACGACGGGGGCAAAATGGCGATGGTCATTGATACCGGCGCCGTTTCCCGCGGCAGCGGCAACCAGGGCGCCAACCGCGAGCGGGATATCCGCAAGGTGTTTGTAGAGCGCGACCGGGTTGAGGCGGTCTTGCTCCTGCCGGAAAACCTGTTCTATAACACTACCGCCCCGGGCATTATCATGGTCTTGAACAAAATGAAGCGCCATCCGGGTGAAATCCTGCTGATTAACGCCTCCAGCGAGTTCCTCAAGGGCCGCCCCAAAAACTATCTCAGCGAGGACAACATCAAGCGGGTTGCCGATGTATACCTGGGCTGGCAGGAAACGCAAGGCTTGAGCAGGGTTATCAAGCTGGATGAAGCCGTCCGCAACGACTACAACCTGAGCCCGTCCCGCTATGTGTCCGGCAATCACAAGGAAGAAGTCCTGCCGCTGGATGAGGCGGTGGTGCTACTCGCTGAGGCTGAAGAGGAGCGACAAACAGTTGACCGGGAACTGAAAGACATATTGAGCAAGCTGGGGCTGGGAAAGACCGAATGAGCAGCCAGAACAACGATGCTCCTGAAGGCTTTAAGATGACCGAGCTTGGGCTGCTGCCAGAAGAGTGGACAGTAGTGGCGCTTGGTGACATAACCATGAGAACAAAGCAACGCGACCCCAGGCGTGAACCAGAATGTAGGTTCAAATATGTTGACGTTTCTGGTATATCGAGAGAACAATTGAAAATCATAGAATTCTCTGAATATTTGACGTTGTAACAAAGTTATGTGATTTGATCATGCCCACTTCCAGGTGACGTGTTTGGAAACCTTCTGATACTCAGGATTCAATGACAGGTTTTCGGACCAGAGCTGCCGCCTCATGGCGGGGTGGAAGACCTTGTTCTAGGTGTCCTGCAA
>JACQUA010000321.1 GCA_016210565.1 Chloroflexota bacterium | reverse complement strand
CGCGGGACGAAAGACCCTTCGACTTCGCTCAGGGTGACAGCCTATTTTCTGAGCAAATCAGAACGACATCACCGTAGCGGCACGCTGCCGCGTGCCTTCAGAATTCAGAATTCCCGCCCTGAGGAGCACCAGACATGGACAATCGCGCCATATTCGAAATCCTGGAAAAGGACGCCCGCACCACGCCGGAACAAATATCCACCATGACGGGCGTTTCCCTCGAAAACGTAAAGAGCATCATCAAGAAGGCCGAGGAAGACCATCTCATTCTGAAATACAAGGCCATCATCAACTGGCTGAAGCTGGGAGAGGAGCAGGTCTGGGCCCTGATCGAGGTGAAAGTGCAGCCCCAGCGCAACGTGGGCTTCGACGCCGTGGCGGAACGTATCTACCGGTTTCCGCAGGCGCGCTCCGTCTACCTGGTATCCGGGACTTACGACCTCGCGGTGCTGGTCACCGGCAAGACCATGCACGAAGTGGCGGCTTTCGTGTCTGAAAAACTGGCGCCGCTGGAAGGCATCCAGGGCACGGTGACCCACTTCGGGCTGAAGCGGTACAAGGAAGATGGCGACATCCTGGAAGGAAAAGAAGGGGTGTCAAGACTGCCGATAACGCTGTGAAGGAAGTAGTGAGTAGTGAGTAGCAAGTACTCAGTAGTCGGCAGTCGGCAGTCGGCAGTCAGCAGCCAGTAGGCAGTAGGCAGTATTCAATTGTCGGTCGGCGGTAGCCCTGAGCTGAAAGCTGTGAGCTGATAGCTGACGGCTGATAGCTGACAGCCTTTTTGCATTTTGATTTGTCATTTTGCATCTTGAGTTTTGATTTTTTATCTTGACGATGGACAGCCCGAAGTCATCAGTTCCGGCGAAGAAGAATACGGTCTCCCAGCGGGTTTCGCTGATCCCCCCTTCCGGCATCCGGAAGTTCTTTGACCTGCTTTCTTCCATGGAGGGGGTCATTTCCCTGGGCGTGGGCGAGCCGGATTTCACCACCCCCTGGCATATCCGCGAGGCGGCCATTTACGCCGTGGAAAAGGGCCAGACGATGTACACCTCGAACCAGGGCCTGCCGGAGCTCCGCGCGGAGCTGGCGCGCTACCTGGAACGTCGCTACGGAGTGTCCTACGATCCGGCCACGGAAATCCTCATAACGGTAGGGGTCAGCGAGGCCCTGGACCTTGCCCTGAGGGCCATCATCGACCCCGGCGACGAAGTGGTTATCCCCGATCCCGCCTATGTCGCCTACGGGCCGACGACGGTCCTGGCCGGCGGTGTGCCCGTCCTGGTGCCGACCAGCCTGGAGAACGGGTTCAAACTGCCAGCTCCGGCCGTAAAAGCCCATCTTTCACCCCGGACCAAAGCTGTCCTCTTCGGCTATCCGGCCAACCCCACCGGCGCGGTGATGGGAAGAAACGACCTCCAGCCGGTCGCGGACCTGGCCGCCAGCCGCGACCTCATCGTCATCTCCGACGAAGTCTATGACCGGCTCGTCTATGACGGCGAGCATACCTGCTTTGCCTCGCTGCCCGGCGCCCGGGACCGGACCATTCTGCTGGGGGGATTTTCCAAAGCCTTCGCCATGACCGGCTGGCGCGTCGGTTATGCCTGCGGCCGCGCCGATATCATCGCCGCCATGACCAAGATACACCAGTACACCATGCTCTGCGCCTCGACCATGGGGCAGATAGCCGCCCTGGAGGCGCTGCGGGCGGGGGAGAGCGCGGTGAAGGAAATGGTGGATGACTACAACCGGAGAAGGCGGGTGATGGTCAAGGGACTCTGTGAAATCGGTCTGGACTGCTCCGAACCCAAAGGAGCGTTTTATACCTTCCCCTCGGTCCGAAACACCGGGCTGTCTTCCGAAGAGTTCGCCGAGAAGCTGCTGCGGGAAGAGAAGGTGGCGGTGGTGCCGGGGACGGCTTTCGGCGCCTGTGGCGAGGGCCACGTCCGCTGCTGCTACGCCACGTCCCTGCCGGACATCGACGAAGCCCTCCGCCGCATGGGCCGCCTGGTAGAACGCCGTAGGGGCGGTTCGTGAACCGCCCGTCATGTTCGTGAACCGCCCGCCATGTTCGTGAACCGCCCGCCCGGGTCCGCCCGCATGAAATAACATTTGCCACCGTAGGGGCGCTTCGTGAAGCGCCCGACATGGAGGTTGTCAGATGAAAGAAGACCTTCCCAACCTGCCACAGCGCCGCTCGATCCGCCTCAAGGAATATGATTATTCCCAGGCCGGGGCGTATTTCGTTACGATCTGTTCGGAGGGACGCCAGTGCCTGTTCGGCAGCGTGGCCGACTACGAGATGATATTGAACGAGTTTGGCGCGCTCGTTGCGAGCTCCTGGCAATGGCTGGCGACGCAATACAGCTATGTCTTGCTTGATGAATGGGTCGTCATGCCAAATCACCTGCATGGAATACTGGTGATAACCGACAGGGATGCGGGCGCTTCACCAGCGGCGGGCGCTTCGCGAAGCGCCCCTACGGGGAAAATCAAATCATTAGGTAGTTTGATTGGCGCATTCAAGACCGTCTCCACGAAACACATCAATAAGATGCGCAAGACGCCGGGGGCAACCATATGGCAGCGGAACTATTACGAGCACATAGTCCGGGATGAAGATGAAATGGCCAAGATTCGCGAATACATTGCGAACAATCCGGCGAGGTGGGGTGAAGACAAGTACAACCCCGTAGGGGCGGTTCGTGAACCGCCCGCCACGCTCGTGAACCGCCTGCCACGCTCGTGAACCGCCCGCCACGGTCGTGAACCGCCTGCCACGGAGGCGGGCGCTTCGCGAAGCGCCCCTACAGCGCCCCTACAGCGCCCCTACGTGGCGGCATGGAATTCGTCTAACAGTCCGGCCGGTCCTGCCACCACACTGCCGCTGCCAGTCCTGATGGGTTTCCCTCCCCAGGCCTCCACCACCCCTCCCGCCTCCTGAACAAGCAGAATGCCGCTGGCAATATCCCACGGGTAAAGATGACGGTGGAAATAGAGGCCGAGCCGACCGCAGGCCACATAGGCCAGGCCCAGCGCTCCGGAACCCAGGAGCCGGATGGTGTGCACGCGGGGCCATACAGAGCGCGCCACGTCCAGCATCCGGTGTCCCTCCTCCTCGTTGTAGCCCATATCAAAACCCACCAGGCAGTCCTTTAACTGCGCCGCTCCAGATATGTGGACTGGCGCATCATTCAAAAAGGCCCCCTTCCCCTTTTCCGCCCGGAAGAGCTCCCGCTGCACGGGCGCGTAGGTCAAGCCCAACACCACTTCCTCACCCCGTTCTTTGAGTTCGTTGGGTCCCTTGGGTGAGTTGAGTTTGCTGCCGTCTTCCCCCTCCCCTGTGGATTCCCGCCTTCGCGGGAATGACGGGTTGCGTCCCTCTACGACGAGCGCTATGTTCACCGCGAAGTACGGCAAGCCGTAGAAATAATTATTGGTCCCGTCCAGGGGGTCGATAATCCACTTATAGCCCGATTTGCCGGATTGAGCGGGCGATTCTTCGGTAATGATGCCGTCATCAGGGAATTCCGAATGCAGGATATCCTTGATGATTCCCTCCGATAATAAGTCGGCCTCCGTACAAATGTCCCTTTTGCCCTTGTGCCGGACGTGGTTGACGGTGCGGAAATGGTCCAGCAGGGCGCTCCCGGCCTTATGGCAAGCCAGTCTGGCAACTTCAAGAGCGGGCCGTCCGGTAACAGAAAGAGGCATCACAAAATCAAAGATCAAAATGTAAGTCTCAAGATGGGAAACAAGAATGAAAAAAGAATCCAGAACCCAGAAGCCAGAATTTAAAAGGGCGGAGCGGTACGATAGGGCACGCGGCAGCGTGCTGCTACGGCTACTCGCTACTCGCTACTGTCTACTTACTTCATGCCAGGTTCATCTTCTCCCTGACTTCCTTCATCGTCCGGGCAGCAATCAGCCCGGCGCGCCGGGCGCCGTCACCCAGGACATTCTTCACGATCTCCGGCTTCGCGGCTAGCTCCGCCCTCCTCTGGCGCAGGGGCGTCAGGGCGGTATTCACTTCCTCCGCCAGGTGCCGTTTGCACTGCACGCAGCCGATGGCCCCCTTGCGGCAGTCCTCTTCGAGCCGCGCCGTCTCTTCAGCTCTGGCGAACAACCCGTGCAGTCGGAAAACGCTGCACACCTCGGGG
This sequence comes from Chloroflexota bacterium, assembly GCA_016210565.1. Taxonomy (GTDB): domain Bacteria; phylum Chloroflexota; class Dehalococcoidia; order JACQUA01; family JACQUA01; genus JACQUA01. The sequence goes on along the minus strand of JACQUA010000321.1, from coordinate 7,885 downwards.
TGGCCCGGGTCGGTCTTGTGTATCCTGGCTGGATCCGTCACCGCGTTCATGATTCGCTGCCGTGTCTCCTCGGGAGTGTGCGCCAACTCGACCTGGTTGCCGTAGCTCTTGCCCATCTTCTGGACGCCGTTCAGCCCGACCACCAGGGGGGTTTCCGTGAGCCTGGCTTCCGGTTCGGGAAAGATATCGCCGAAGATGCCGTTGAAACGGCGGACGATTTCCCGCGCCAGTTCCAGGTGCGGAAGCTGGTCTTCCCCCACCGGGACGATATCCGCCTTGTAAAGGATTATGTCCGCGGTCATCAGCACCGGATAACCCACCAGTCCGTAGTTGACATTCTGGGGCTGCATCCGGGCTTTTTCCTTGAAGGTCGGCACCCGCAGGAGCCAGCCCAGAGGCGTGACCATGCTCAGGTAAGTATGGAGCTCCATAACCTGGGGCACGTGCGACTGGACGAAAATGATGGACTTCTCCGGGTCCAGTCCGGCCGCCAGCCAGTCCAGCACCATCTCCCGGATATTGTCCTGGAGGCTCTTCGTCTCCTCCAGGGTGGTCAGGGCGTGGACATCCACGATGCAATAGAGACACTGGTATGATTCCTGCAAGGCGACATAGTTCTTGATAGCGCCGAGGTAGTTGCCAATGTGCTGCCGGCCCGTGGGCCGGGCGCCGGAAAAAACGCGTTTCTGATTCTGCATAGCGGAAGAAAGTTTAGCACAAAGGGGTGGGGCGGTTCAAAGATTGGGAGATTCAAAGATTCGAAGATTCGAAGATTCCCCACCCCACCACTACGTAGGGGAGAACCCGCCCCGGCAAGTCGAGGCCCGCCAGCAGCCAGACAGGCTGCTCAGCGCGCTGAGCTTGAATTCTATCAGACGGCGGCTTAATATTACACGTTGCGACACAATTGGGAATGGCAACCAACCCGTACGGGCACGTTGCACGTGCCCACCGAGTCCTCCATCTAACTTGCTATGAAGATATCACTGCGAGCGAACCGAAGGAAGCTCTCGGCCTGTTCAGCCAACCGGGGGATTGCTTCGTCGCTCCGCTCCTCGCAAAGACCTCTCACTTTCACCCTTCACGGTGCGCCATCGGCGCCTGGGCGATTGAATTGAAAATCAAAGAATCGTTCTACCGGACCGTCCACGGTCCCCACCACCATTGGTGGGCCGCCTCGGTTGTTGCCTTTGGCAACTTTATGAACATGTACGACCTGGGGGCGGTTAATATCAGTCTCCCCCAGATCATGACCTCGTTCCAGACCAGCTTCACCATGACCACCTGGGTCCTCCTGGCCTACCTCCTGACGTCCACGGTGCTGCTGCTCCCCGCCGGCCGCCTGGCCGACATGATTGGCCGAAAAAAGGTCTACAACCTGGGTTCGCTCATCTTTGTCGTGGGTTCCGCCCTCTCGGGCCTGTCTCAGAACCCGGCGCAGCTCATCCTCTTTCGCGTCCTGCAGGCCGCCGGAATCTCCATGATCCAGACCAGCAGCTTCGCCATAACCTCAGCGGTGTTTCCCCCCAAAGAACGGGGAAAGGGGCTGGGCTTCAGCATGACATGGGTGGCCATCGGAGCCACCTCGGGTCCCTCCATAGGAGGCTTAATCGCCGGCTCCCTGGGGTGGCGGGCGATCTTCTTCCTCAACGTGCCAATAGGTCTGATCGGTGCCATCCTGGGCCATCTCGTCCTCCAGGAGAAGCTGGTCTCCACCCCTCCCGAAAAGGTATCGCAGCGCTTCGATGCGATGGGCGCCTGGCTGTCGGCGCTGGCCATCGGCGCTTTCCTCGTTGGGATGAGCTTTGGACAGGAAGGCAACTGGTCCGCCCCGGAAACCTTGATTTCCCTGGGAATCGCCGCCGCGGCCATGGCGGCTTTTCTCTGGTTGGAGACCCGGAGAACTTACGCCCTGGTAGACCTGGGCCTCTTCAAGAACAGCACCTTTGCCTTCAATAACACCGCCAGGTTCGTTTTTTTTCTCGCCCTTTCGGCCAACATCCTGCTCACCCCCTTCTTCCTGCAGGTCGTCCAGGGCCATTCGCCCTCCCGGGCCGGCCTGATCATCGCGCCCCAGAGCATCGTGCTGGGGTTTTTTTCGCCCGTGGCCGGCTGGCTCACCAACCGGATTAGCTCGCGGACCTTGGCCGCCGGGGGAATGGGGCTTATCGGCCTGTCGTTCTTCTTTCTCAGCCGCCTGGACCCCTCGTCCAGCACCACCGACATACTGCTGCCCCTTCTTCTTCTCGGCGCGGGCTATGGCATCTTCCAGACGCCAAACAACACCGCGGTAATGGACTCGATCCCGAAAGAGAAGTACGGCATTGCCTCCGGGATACTCTCCCTGGGCCGGCAGGCCGGGCAGGCTATAGGGGTGGCCATGGCGAGTACCATAGTGCTGGCCACCATCTTCCCGGCGGTGGGCAAGGTTTCTTTGCACAGCCTCAAGAGGGACAGCACCGTGCTGGCCCAAGCGGACGCCATGAACGCCTTTGCCGCCGGCATAACTACCGCTTACCTGGTGGGCGCCCTGCTTTGCGCCGCGGGCGTCATCTTCTGCCTGATGCGCGCCAAAACAGCCAGGGACGAAGGCGTCCACGCGGGAAGATAGTCAATAGTCGATAGTCAATAGTCGGTGGTCTGTAGGGGCGCGGTCTCCGCGCCCGCCGGCAATCCGGAACCGGCCGTCATTGCGAGTCCCAATTATATCGGGACGAAGCAATCCCCAAGAATGAAGCACCCAGCAGGCCAGAAGAGTGCTGAAAAAGCCTTCTTTCGTTCACCTCCCCCTTTGAAAAGGGGGATAGAGGGGGATTCTTCCATCCAGAAATCCCTCTCAATCTCCCTTTACCAAAGGGAGACGAAGCGAGTTGAACCCCCTTTTTCAGCGTTCTCCTAGGCAGTCAAGCAGTCCGGGGCGGGGTGGAATCTTGAATCTTGAATCTTGAATCCGCAATCCCCTCTGTCTCTGTCTCAAATCTCTGTCGCTGTCCCCTTCCCCCCCGCCAGCACCTGCCTGATCTTCTCCACCAGAGCATCGGGATCGAAAGGCTTGGCAATCGAATCATTGGCGCCCATGCTCCTGGCCCGGGTGGTAACAGTGGGGTTGGCGCTGAAGACCGCCACCGGCACTGCCGAAAAGGCGCGGATTTTCTGGAGCACCTCAAAGCCATCCATCCCGGGCATCAATATATCAAGGAGGATGATGTCCGGCTTCCGGGTCCGCGCCAGTTCCACCCCTTCAGCCCCGCTCGTGGTGGCGATGACCTCCCAGCCTTCGAGCCGGAGCCTGATGCCTATGAGCTTTCCTATGCGCGGTTCGTCATCAACCACCAGCACCCGTTTTTTCAATCCTGTTTCTTCGTTCACAGGAAACCCCAACCAGATTCGCAGCGGTGATACGCCCCTAGGCTCCAATATGTTTCTGAGCTTTTGCACATAAAGATGGGTGGCTCAAGCTGGGGGCGAGTCAGGAATACCAGGAAGGGTCAAAGCAGACGCGTCGGGTAGAGCCGAAGTCTGGTCAGGCACGTTTGCTCTAACGAAAAGAGGTTTTTAGCTTCCCTTTTCTTGAACCGTGGCCCGTGCAAACTTCTGACGTGCGGTACGAAAATTGGAACATACGCGCACGCCGGAAAGCAACCTGCTCCGACGTACAAGGTGAAAGTTGCGCCGTTTGCTTTTATCTGGCGATTTCGGCCTTCTTCTTCAAGCCGAGGCGCTTCAGGACAAGATCGGAGGGACACCAATCAGTCACGGATTCCTGGAGCTTCATCACCCCCATGAAACCTACCAACCCCAGCCCGACAGGTTGGCTGACCAACAAAGCGATTGCCCCAAAAATCAGGATCATGATACCCTGCCCCAAGGCACGACCTTTTTCAAGACACATGGCTTTCCTCCTTCAGGCCTTTCAAACCTCATGGTTAATTTGCGCCACCCCGCTTGTCATGAGTACCATCATGAGCAACCGTCATTATAGTCTGGTGTGGGAACATTGTCAATCCGTCCGTCGCGTGTGTGTGGGGGCGTGTGTCTGCGTTCGTCTGTCGTCGTGCGTCGCTACGGCGGTCAGACCGTAGCGACACCCTTTGTCCCGTCAGGTCGGCACTCTCGCAAAGCGGAGTGTCGAATCACGGCTGGTCACCACGCCACGAACGACCTCGACAAATCGGGGTCGCTACGGCTCCGATCCTAATCGAAAACCCCGTCCTCCATCATCCGGACGAACTCGGCGTCGCCAATGCCCAGAAATCGGGTGCAGACATGCTCGTTGTGCTGCCCCAGCAAAGGAGCCGGCATGTTCAACTCGTACGGGGTCTTAGACAGGCGGAAGCTGGGGGTATCGTAGTGGTGCCGGCCCATCTCAGGGTGGTCCAGCTCCCAGAAGCGGTGCATATGTTTCACCTGGGGGTCGTTCATGATATCCCCGGTGTCCTGCACCACCCCGGCGGGCACTCCCACCTTCTGAAGGGTCGCCATGACCTCGTGGGCGGGAAACCGGCGCGTCCAGGCGGCGACTATTTCATCCAGTTCCGCCTCGTTCTTTTTCCGCTCCAGGACGGTCGCAAACCTCGGGTCCCCGGCCAATTCCGGCTTTTGCATGGCCTGGCAAAGGGCCAGCCACTCGTCATCGGTGAAGACCGCTATGGCGCACCACCGGTCATCTCCCACACAGGGATAGGCGTCGTGGGGGGCGGCAGAGGCGCACTTGTTGCCCCGCCGCGAGGCGATGGTCCCGTTGATAGAATAGTCCAGCAGCAAGGGTGCGACGTAATGTAGGGACGCTTCGTACTGGGACAGGTCAATGTACTGCCCCTTGCCGGTGCGCCGCCTGTAGTCCAGCGCCGCCACCAGGATGGCCGCGCCGAGCTTCCCTGAAGTGAAGTCCGTGTAGGCCCCCCAGGGCAGCACGGGAGGCCGATCAGGCCAGCCGGTCAGGTTTACAAACCCCGCCTGCGCTGTCAACTGGGTCCCGAAACCGGGTTTGACGGCGTTAGGGCCGGTCTGTCCCTGGTTGCAGGAGGAGATCATGACCACGCCGGGGTTGACCGGCTTGATGTCCTCGTAGCTCAGGCCGAAGCGTTTCATCGTCCCCGGCAGGAAGCTTTCCGCCACCACGTCCGCCCAGGCTACCAGCTTGCGGGCCAACTCGCGGCCTTCCGGGTGCTTCAGATTCAGGGTCAGGCCGTACTTGTTGTTGTTATAGTCGGCAAAGGAAGCCGCCCGGTTGATTCCCGGCTTGTTGTCCCTGAAGGGAGGCGTGGTCCTGAGGCCATCCAGCCGGGTAGTGGACTCGACGTGGACCACGGTAGCGCCGTGGTCGCCGAGAAACTTGACGATCATCGGCCCGGCGGCGTGCCAGGAAAAATCGGCGACCCTGATTCCTTCAAAAACCTGATTCATGGGGATTTCACCACAGAGTCGCATCGATATCCGGGTGATTCAAACCACGAATAAACACGAATAGACACGAATACAAACTGTACGAAACGTTCATGCTTTGATAATTGAATTGTCTATTGCTCAGATATAGGTATCCGTTTTGTGTTCATTCGTGTTGATTCGTGGTTCCATTCCCCGGTCTGGCACGACGGGGTGCCGACACGTCGGGATCGCAACGGGTGGTTGTCCCGTTCAAATGATACCTGCCGCCCGCAAGGAGATGAACTCCGCCTTCGAAAAGCCCAGTTCCTTAACGTAAACCTCCTCGTTGTGCTCACCGACCAGCGGCGGACGGCGGTCCAGCACCAGGGGTGTTTCGCTCAGGACGGCCATAGGACCGGGATAGGAAATCGCGGCCCCCAGCTCGGGGTGCTCCAATTGCCTCCAGAAGCCCCGGACATCCAATTGCTCGTCTTCGACGATGTCTTTGGAAGTGGCTACCTCGTAGAACATCATCCCCCGATCCCGGGCGCTGCGCATCAGCTCCCGGTTGGTGTGCCTGAGGCAAAGCTGGCCGAAAACGCCGGCAAAGTGATCGAACTGCTCCTGGGTGATATTGGCCACATTAAAGTTGTCCCAGTCGATGCCCCTCAGAAAAGGCGTCGCCAGGCCTTCCTCGTCCAGCCAGGCCACCAGGGCCTTATTGGTGGACGACCCGATCAGCCCTCCATAGATGGCGAAGGCGACATAGCCGTCTTTCGTGGGCCAGACGACGGTCTGCCGGGCTGCCGAGGGACCGGCCCAGCCGCGGTAGATGCCGGAACGCATGGTCTTGACCCTGACCAGGTCCCAGAACATGAAGGCGTTCATCAACGTCCAGCACATGCTGGCCTGGGCGCTGGCATCGACGTACTGCCCCTCCCCGGTCGTTTCCCGGTGGTAATGGGCAATCATGGTCCCCGCGGCGGCCTCGGCCGCCGCGTGCAGAAATGCCTGGGGAAAGCCGATGCGCAGGGGCCGCCGGTCGGCGTCGCCGGTCAGGTACATGTGCCCACCCATGGCCATGACAGTCAGGTCCGAAGCCTTGAAGTCGTGGTATGGGCCTGTCTGACCGAAAGGCGTGATCGAGGTGAAGACCAGCCGCCGGTTGAGGGCGCTCAATGCCGCGTAGCCCAGGCCAAGCCCGTCGAGATAGCCGGGGGGGAACGACTCCACCACGAAATCGGCCTTGGTCGCCAGCCGTTTGAGGATATCATGGCCGGTGGCCGTCTCCAGGTTGAGGGTGATGCTCCTCTTGTTATTGTTGTAGGCAAACCAGAACAGGCTCTTTTCGGGGTGAGGGAGGTTGTGGTAGAAGGGTCCCAGACGGCGGCCAGGGTCCCCGCCGGGCCTTTCTACTTTGATCACATCCGCGCCGAGGTCAGCCAGGACCTTGCCGCAGAGGTATCCCCTGGTGTCGGTGAGGTCTAACGCCCGGTAACCACCGAGGATGGTGGCGGACTGGGTCCCACTCCGTCGCTGGGCTGATCCTGGCACACACTTAACACCGTGGGTAGGCATCGAGACCCTGTGACTCAAACCACGAATTAACACGAATTAACACCAAAATACTATCCTGTCATGCTCCGACGTTTGTCATTCTAACTAAGAGTCGCTCATAGACCATTTCGTGTTCATTCGTGTTCATTCGTGGTTCCATCATTTGGAATTTGGTACTTGGAATTTCCCCTAAGCGTATCCCTTCTGCGCCAGGTACCGGTAATACTCCCCCTGCCCGGCGTGCATCTGCTTTATCTCCTCCTCGCTGAACCACTTCCTGAAGTCCACTTTGTCCACGGCGTACCGCGGGCGCTGGAACTGCTCTTTGGCCATCAGCGGCACGGTGCAGTCCAGGGCCAGTCCCCCTTCGAATACCGAGACCGGCCGGGTCGTACCCGCCCCCTCTCCCGCCGCCAGGCGCTCGCTGGGCTGGTAGGCCTGCCCCCGGCCCCCGGCGGGTCCATGCATGATGCCGGTCTCCGGGTTGAGCCGGGTGGTTATCGCCCAGATTATGTCTTCCGGCTGGTAGATGTCGATATCCTCGTCCACCACCACCACCAGGCGCAGGCCCCGGACGGTCCCCAGGGCTGCCGCCAGGATATTCCGCTGCATCCCCTCGTCGCTCCGTCTCCGCTTCTTCACCTGAACGGCCAGCCCTCCCCATTCGGTCAGCCCGAGGAAGATGTTGCAGTCCAGGACGAATCCCGGCGCCAGCCTCTCGAAAAGCTCCATCCAGGCGGCCAGGCGGAAGGACACGGTGTTCCAGGGCGCCCCGAAGAAGGGAACAAAATAAAGCGGGCGGTCTTTGCGGCGGGTGACCGCGGTCACCTCGAACTTCCGCTGGCGGTAGGCGCGGCCCATGTAGCGCGCCCATTCGGGGTGGAAGTACTTTACGCCTTGCTGGGCCGCCTTTTCTGCCTCCTCGGTCTCCCAGACCCTCTCGTAGGGAACAAAGTAGCCT
>JACQUA010000312.1 GCA_016210565.1 Chloroflexota bacterium | reverse complement strand
GGTGAGCATCCCTCCCTGGGGCGTGGGGGGAGGCAAGCCGGGCATGGGCAACCGCTTCCTCCTGAACCCCGATACCCCCCGAGAAAAGCTCGTCTCCAAGACCGATGGGGAGCCCATCCGCGCGGGCGATCGGATGCGGATCGAAACCCCCGGGGGAGGGGGCTGGGGCGACCCCCTGGAGCGGGAGCCGGAGGCGGTGCAGCTCGACGTGATCCGAGGGCTGGTCTCCCCCGAGAGCGCGCGGAAGGAATATGGGGTGATCCTGCGGCCCGAAGGATGGGAGATCTCCCGGGAGGAGAGCCGGAGGCTGCGGGAAGAGATGCGGCAGGCCCGGGGAGGGCTGAAGGTCATCGACCGGGGCGAAAACTTCGAGCAACTGCTGCGAGAGGGGCGGGTGAGCCTGACCACTTCGGATGCTGGGTAAAGCTGCCTAAGGTAGAAGATTCTCTGGGTCAACGGCTGCGATACCAAATTGCTGCGCCAGGGCATTCAGGTCAACGTCACTGCTGAGAGGTTATCAACAACATCGGCACCGATTTCGTTAATAAAGTAACGTTTGCACAGTGCACTGGCATCCAAAAGGTAGGTGGGCATTACTCACCTCGCCGTTCCTCCAGCAGCAGTCGCCTGACGTTAACCTTAACCTCTCTGGAGATTTCGTGGACGCGTTCTAGGGAAGGTGCATTCTGTGCCCGCTTCTTTGCCCATTCTTGCCACGCGGGGCTTGGCTTAACGATTGACTTATTTTTCATCTCTGACTTTGGCATGGTCACCACCTGGTTAAGGAAGATCAATAAACTTAAGCTGATTATTGCACAAATCATTCACTGCTGCAAGCTTCCTAAGAGCTTCGACAACATTTGAAAGATGAAGAGAATGACTCAAGAAGAAATGGTGGAAGTTGCCAAAAACGATTTACTGGCGGCGTGGGCGGTTCTGGAGAACCTTGCCGTCTCGTTAGACCAAATTGGCGGCGTGTTTGGCAGGGAAAACGATGCGGCGAACGGCTCAGAGAACCGGCCCGCGTTGCAGGAGGCCTTAGGCGCTTACCTGACGCCTGAATTGGTTAAGGCGATCAACGATGCTCGTATGCGGTTAGGGCAGTATGTGCCTGATGAGGAGGCAGAGGCAATGTCTGAGCGCATTGCCTACTGGGACTGTGCCACTGCGCCCAAAGTGACGAGTGAAACAGGATGAGTGGATGAGTTAAATGTAATGTCATCTCCGAACCTCCCGAAAGGAGGAGAACCGATGGCGGACACACCCAGACGGGAAGAAGCCGTGGAGTTTGCCGAGAACCCGGAGCCACGCTGCCTCTGTGTGCTTTTGCTGGATACCTCTGGCTCCATGCAGGGTAATGCCGTCGCCTCCTTAAACGAGGGATTGAGGGCCTTCAAGAAGGAGGACCTGATCAAAGATCCGCTCGCCTCGCGGCGGGTCGAGGTCGCGACGGCGGTTCCCATTCCCACCCGGCCCCGTAACATCCGGGCACGGGTGGCGGTCGTGTTTGCCCTGGTGATGTTGTTGCCGTCCGTTGCCTCGCCGATTGGGAAGTCGCCCTCCGGTACGTCCCCGCAGGGATCAGCCCAAGCCCCTGCGGAGAAAGCTCCCGCTCCCGCCACCACCTCGCCCGAGCAGATTCAGGGACGGGACGGGGCCGAGAGGGTCCCGGTCCCGGCGGTGGAGTTTCTCATGGGCAGTCGGGAGGGGGAGGGAGATGGAGACGAACATCCCCAGCACCGGGTCTACCTGGAGGCTTTTTACATCGACAAATACGAGGTGACCAACGCCCGCTACCGCAAGTGTGTGGAAGCAGGGAAGTGCACCTCTCCTCAGAGCCGCGACGATTACGACAATCGCCAGAAGGCCGATCACCCGGTGGTTAACGTGGACTGGAACCAGGCCCGGGCTTACTGCGGTTGGGCGGGCGGGCGGCTGTCCATATAGGCGATGCCAATGTGGCGTGCTTCTCTCCTCACTTCCCGTTCATCCACGAGTAAGACCCCATTGAGCTCTCTGGCGAGTGCGAGCGCTTCACGCTCTCCGATATGGAGTTTTACAGGCAAACGCTCAAGGAAGGAGCGATCCTGTACGTGCTGGCGGGTGATCCAAGGTGCTTGCTCGATGTCGTGTGCCCCGATTTTACCTGCTCCCCGGATCACAGTCTTGTTATAGACGGCTTCCGGAATGACCACGGCACCAACCACGTCGCGTAACACGTCCAACCGCTGTGCCCGGGAAAACGATAGGAGGGGACCGGCATCAGCAACAATAGTCATGATGAGGATCCTCCTTATGGCCGGGGAAACGGCTGTTGGAGCTCCGCTTTCAGCTCTTCTGGGTCGAGATCAATAGCAGGAACCTGGTACTTGGCCATGAGGTCATAGAGGTCATGGCGCGTGATGCCTAAGAGTTCCGCGGATTTGCCTTGCGAGAGGTGATGCTCGCGCAAGAGCTCCATGACCAGGGATTCCTTCGCTTTGGCGGTCATCTCTTCGCGCGAAAGGGTTGCCGCGACCTCGTCGGGCAATTCTAACTCAAGGTGCAGTCGTTGCGGCATGGGTCGTCCTCCTTTTTAGGAAAATGAAACGTATCGCATTCCCGTAATAGTATCTGGCTCCAAGGTAATGTCAAAGGGAATCAATAGGTTAGACGCTCCAATCGACCGCGAGATCCCGTTGGGGCTGATCTCCCGGAAGATCCGAGACCAACAGGTCCTGTGGCTGATCCAGGTGATCCTCGACGCCAGCAACCCCCAGGAGCCCGTGCCGGGCCTCTGCTTCGAGGGGGACGACCCTGCGGCCGCCCTGTCCCGCCGCCGGGGCATCCCCCTCGGCAACCTGACCAGCCAGTTCTTCGCCAACCTCTACTTAAACGGCCTGGACCACTTCCTGAAGGAGGAGCTAAGGGACTCAAAAATAATTAAACATCCCGGATAACGGTTGTAGGGGCGACCCGGCGGGTCGCCCCTACGCTGGCCTGCAGG
>JACQUA010000326.1 GCA_016210565.1 Chloroflexota bacterium | reverse complement strand
GAAGGAGCAGGCGAAGGGTCTTTCCTCCCACCCGTCCGAAAGATTCTTCGACTGCGACTCGTCCCGATAGCATCGGGACGCGTCTTCGCTCAGAATGACATTTTCATCGTTCATTGTCCCGACTCGTCGGGATGGCGGATTGTTTAGGATTTCGGATTTAGTGCTTCGGATTTCTGCTCCGGTTTGTCCGGCTCAGGTATTGACTTGTTCAACCTTTTATCGGGAGGAATCGAACCATGAAGTGCATTGTGGCAACCCTGCTAATTGGCCTCGGGTTGTTATCTGTCGTGAATCTGGCCTGTGGAAGTAGGCCGGAAGTCCAGCCGCCCGCGGTAACGCAAAAGGAAGGCGCGGCGACGACCGCGAAGGCGATCTGGGAAAGGGAGTGGGAGCAAACCCTGAAGGCCGCCCGGGAAGAGGGGAAGGTCAGCTTTTACTCGGGGTACAATCAGAACTTTAGAGTCGCCTTCGCTGAAGCCCTGGCCAAGAAGTACTCCATAACTATGGACCCCGTAATCGGGTCCACGGAGGACATTACATCCCGGTTATTGACAGAAAACCGGGCCGGCATCTATTACGCCGATGTGACGAGTCTTTCGACCACCACCATGATCCGCTACCCGGAGGGCATCCTTCAACCCCTCGATAGGCTGCTCATTCTGCCGGAGGTCACGGACCCCAAAGCCTGGTGGGGCGGCCAGCTTACCTGGCTCGACCCGGACAAGAAAACGATGCTGGCCTGGCGTGATACCGTGACGCCCTCCATTGTCATCAATACGGAGATGGTCAAGCCCGAAGAAATAAAATCCTGGAATGATGTCTTGAATCCAAAGTTGAAAGGAAAGATACTCGTCCAGGACCCGACCACCGGCGGCGGCGGCCAGAGGGTCATGGGCATGCTCATCTATAAGATAATGAACAAGGATTTTGTCCAGGCGCTGGTGAAACAGGAGCCTGAGCTACAGAAGGACAACCGGCTGCTGGTGGAATGGGTGGCGAGGGGTAAATACCCCATTCTGCTGGGTCCACGGAAGGAAGAGGTGTTCCAATTTCTACAGGCGGGGGCGCCAATTGCCTACATAACCCCTTCGGAGGGTACCTACACGTCCGTTGGCGACGGCGCCGTTGCCATGCCCAGGAGCAGCACCCATCCCAACGCAGTGAAAGTATTCCTCAATTTCTTCCTCTCCTCCGAAGGACAGACCATCGCCGCTCAGACGATGGGGCAGCACAGTCTGAGGGTAGACGTGCCGACGAGCTTTCTGGATCCCGCCACGGTGCGCCAGCCGGGGGTGAGATATATTTCGACCCTGGAGAAAGAGTACCGGGACAGGGAGACCGCGCTGGCCGAAGAAGTGTCCACCATCTTCCGGGGGTACCTGAAGAAATAGCCCTCGCGCCGGCCGCCACCGCAGGGGCGAACCCGTCCCGACGCATCGCCCCGATGCATCGGGGTCGGAGAGCGGAGTGTTCGCCCGCCCCGCCGTAAGGTAGAACGGGCATCCTGCCCGTTCGCCCGCTGAAGGCATGGGCATCCGAATAATGCGAGCCGCCAGGGCCTATCACCCTCACCCCGTGTCAGGTACGGGGCAGGCTCTGGCCTCTCCCATCGAGGGAGAGGGGCTTTTAGACAGGCACGGTGGCCTGTGATACCGGGTGCTGTTTATTGACACGGCATGCTATAATACCTATCAAGGTTTTATAATAGTCGTACACGAGCCTTCGTGTACGATCTTCCTCGAGGCCCTGATCGCGCGGCAAGAGTAACGAGGGGGAAGAACCAGCCGGATTTGCTTTTGCGGTGACCCTTTCGGGCATTTGAACGTTGGGATTTTGAATTCCGAAAATGTCACCCTGAGCCGGAGTCCTGAGCGAAGCGAAGGAGCAGGCGAAGGGTCTTTCGGCTCTGCGGGAGAACCAGCCAAAGGACTTGTCCTGAGCGGAGCGAATGATTCTTCGACTTCGACTCGCTTGCGCTCGTCTTCGCTCAGAATGATATTTTCACCATGCATTGTGCGCCACCGGCGCATACGTGATTGTTCAGGATTTCGGTTTTGGTGCTTCGGCATTCCACTCCTTCTCCTCCGGGTTAGCTAACGAAGAGAGGCGACCATGTCTATACCTTGCGGCTATGCAGGAACGCTCCTGAATGTGGACCTTACGCGAGGGACCACCACAAAATCTCCACTGGATGAAGGGACGTTGAGGACCTGTTTGGGCGGCGTGGGACTGGGAGCGAAGCTACTATATGAAGGCGTACCGCCAGGGGTGGGATGGAATGACCCAAGAAATCTCCTCATCCTTGCCTCGGGTCCTCTTGGCGGAACCTCGGTCAAAGGTTCCGGCACCTTTTGCGTCGTTACCAAGGGCGCCATGACCGGCGGCGCCACGTCTTCACAGGCCAATGGCTTCTTCGGGGCCTTTCTCAGATTCTCCGGAGCAGATGGCATGGTCATCACCGGACGCGCGGAAAAGCTTTCCTATATTCTTATTGATAAAGACAGCATTGAGATCAGGGACGCCCGCAGTCTCGCCGGGAAGGACACCTGGGAGACCGAACACGCTCTCAAGGCGGAGCTGGGACTGAAGCCTTCCCAGGCCAGCGTGATATGCATTGGCCCCGCCGGAGAAAACCTGGTCAAATACGCTGCCATCGTGGGGGATGGCGGCCATGTGGCGGCCCACAACGGAATCGGGGCGGTGATGGGATCGAAAAACCTGAAGGCTATCGTCGTCACGCGGGGGTCGCGCCAGGTGCGCCTGCACAACCGGCAGGAGATGTCCGCGCTGAGCAACAAAATGTTCGAGATGATCAAAAACGACCCGGGGTGGAGCCAGGTTTACCACCTGGGGATGCTGTGGCCGGCGGTGCACGGCATCAAGATGGGCACGGCGCCCGTAAAGAACTATACCACCAATGAGCCCGGCATTACCGAAGCGCAACTCAGCACCTTCTCTGCCCAGTACCTCCGGTCCAACTACAATCCCAGACCCCACGCCTGCTGGGCCTGCCAGATGAACCACTGTAACATCATAACCATCGCCCAGGGACCCTATGCCGGCTACCGGGGTGAGGAGCCGGATGTGGAAGCCCTTTCCGCCTGCGGGCCGGCCATCGGCAACTATGACGGACTGGCCACGACCTACCTGGCGAACCAGGTGGACCGGATGGGAATGGATGTCAACGAGACCAGTTGGGTGCTTGGGCTGGTGATGGAGTGCTACGAGAAGGGGCTTCTCACCAAGGCCGACACCGGCGGGCTGGAGATGACCTGGGGCAACGTCGAGGCAGCCAACTCCCTGCTCTACAAGATTGCCCGCCGTGAGGGACTGGGCGACGCCCTGGCGGAAGGGGCCAGGGAAGCGGCGCGGCGGATCGGGAAGGACGCCCCGTCCTTTGCCATCTACACCCTCAAGGGGAATTCTCCGCGCAGCCATGACCATCGCGCCGCCTGGATAGAGATGTTCGACACCTGCGTGTCCAATACAGGCACCATCGAGGCCGACATCATGTCCCGTCCTCAACTCATCGGGCTGCCGGCCCTCAGTAATCCCTTCGCCCATCAGGACATCGCCACGATCGTGGGCAGGGGCAAGGGATCGTTCCAGGTGGTCGATTCCCTGGGGGTGTGCAAGTTCTGCAACCGCGAGGTGCCGGAACTGCTGGTGGGCATGTTGAACGCAGCAACAGGCTGGGATTTCAACTGGGAAGAAGCCTGGCGCGTGGGGCGGCGGGCGGTGAACGTGTTGTGCGCCTTCAATATCAGACACGGGCTGACGCCGGGTCTCGAGGCGCCTTCCGTCCGCTACGGCTCGACCCCGGTAGACGGCCCGGCAAAGGGAAAGAGCATCGCTCCCGTGTTCGAGGAAATGCGCGACATATACTACCGGGAAATGGGTTGGGACAAAGCAACCGGCAAGCCCCTTCCCGAGACGCTCAAGAATCTGGGACTCGCCAGTGTCGCCGACGATTTGTGGGGATAATTCTCCGGCGGTGCCACAGGAGTCTCGCCTGTGATCGGACCAGTAGCGACACCCCAAAGAAGAATGACGAAATTCGAAGTCCGAATGGCCAATCAATGTCGAATGTCGAATGACGAATAGCCGATTGTCAAGTGATATCGTACGCCGATTTGAGCATTCGCGTCTTGGGCATTGATTCGTCATTCGAATCTCGTCATTCGTCATTTTGGTTCCGGCCTTGCCGGTTAAGGAGTAGAAATGGCAGACAGATCAGACACACCCTTCGAGCAATGGGCAGCGGCGGAAGGGGTCCCCATCGTCCGGGGCTATTACGTTCCGGATGCCTACAAGATCGCCCTGGCACCGTGGAAACGCACCGGCGGCCCCGGCGCGATCATTATCCTGGAGGGCGGCGAGGGTTTTACCAGTTCGTACATTGCGGAGATTCCCCCTCACGCCTCGCTGAAGCCCGAGAGACATCTTTTCGAGGAAAAGATATATGTCCTCCAGGGCAAAGGGGAAACCCGTTTCTGGAATGAAGGCGGGCCCTCCCGCACCATCCCCTGGCAGGAATACGGCCTCTTCTCCCCGCCCCTCAATGTCTGGCACGAGATGAGGAATACCGGCGACCAGCCGGCGAAGGTAGTGGCAGTGACCGATGCGCCGCTGGTCTTCAACATCTACCGGAACCCGGACTTCGTCTTCAATACTAACTTCGTTTTCAAAGACAGATACAATAATGAGCCGGACTACTTTGACGGCGTGGGCAAGATGGTTGACCGGCATACCTGGGTGGGTGGATTCATCCAGGATGTCCGCAAGCCAAACCTCGGTGAGAGGGTCGAGTACGGCGCGGGCTACGGCGCCGTCGAAGTGAATATCTCAGGAAACGGCATGGGCTCTCACCTCGCCCAGATAGACGTGGGCGCCTACAAGAAACCCCACCGCCACGCCGCCGGCGCCCACCTTGTGGTTGTGGAAGGCACGGGATATGCCCTGATGTGGGAAACGTGGGACAAGCTGGTCAAGGCAGACTTCCACAAGGGGACAATATACTGTCCGCCGGAAGGCTGGTTCCACACCCACTGCAACACCGGCGCCCAGGTGGTCAAGCACGTCGCCCTGCGGTGCGGGTTCGCGGGCATCGGGAAAATCTATCAGCAGCGGCTGAGCATCAAACACGGCGGCGACATGCTGGACCGGGACGAAGAAGGTCCGGAGATCAAGAAACTGTTTGAAGAGGAGCTCAAGAAAGCAGCAAAGTAGCCGGTACCACAGGCCACCGTGTCTGTGAGTCGCCGTACGGAAACCGACGCAGCCGGTATCACAGGCCACCGTGCCTGTGAGTCGCCATACGGAAACCGACGCAGCCGGTATCACAGGCCACCGTGCCTGTGAGTCGCCATACGGAAACCGACGCAGCCGGTACCACAGGCCACCGTGTCTG
>JACQUA010000325.1 GCA_016210565.1 Chloroflexota bacterium | reverse complement strand
GGTCAGGTCTATCTGGACCTGCCTCATCGGGTTTCTACCTCCTTTTTTGGTGATCAGGAGTATGAAACCCGATTTCTCTTTCTATGTCAATACCTCATCACATAAGTTTGTTACAAGCCCGAATCTTCTAATCGTGAATCTTCCGGTCCCTGTTCGGCGGGCAGCCGGGACTGGTCCTGCAGGATAAATGATAGCAGATTGGGAGGGGGAAAGACAAAAGGGGGCCGGGCAGGGGGTCGCCGCCTGCGGGCTGGCGACTAATACGAACGCAAGAAATCTTGCAGAATAATCCGTCATTGCGAGGAATCCCGACAAGTCGGGATGACGAAGCAATCCCCCAGATGGCTGAACAGGCCGGTCCGCCTTGCGGACTCTCGCAAAGCGGAGGGGATTGCTTCGCTTCGCTCGCAATGACACCCCAATGCGGCTGCATTTAGTGCGTTCGTATTAGCGCCTGCCCGGTGCGGGCGACGGCCCCGGCGGGTTCCCGTCCACGGTCGGGGGAGATGCCCGCGGGGTCACGATGACGGCGGTGCTTACCGTCGTGGAGTTGCCTGCAGAGTCGGTGGCGGTAGCTGTAATGGTATAGCTCCTGCCTCCCTCGCTCATCTCACCGGCCCAGGCTTCAAGCTCCACCGCCCTGGTCCCCACCGGCCCCAGTTCCCGGGTGTAGACGCCATACTCGTCGCTTATCTTCAGACTCGAAGAGGCAATGGTCATATCCGGCCGCGCCGCCCGGGCCCGGGCCGTGATGTTCAGGGAGAACATGGTACCCTTGTCCCCGCCGGCCACCGTCCGGGGACTGGCTGTCAACGTCAGGCCGGGATCGACCTTTGCCGGTTGCGAATTTCTGTTATCCCCGTGGACCACCGCTACCGTCGTTGTGGCGATGGCAGTGTTTCCCGCCACGTCGGTAGCCGTGGCCACTATTGTGTAGAGCCGGCCGCCTTTATCTTCCGGCCTCGCCCAGGCTTCCAGGATGGCAACGATAGGCCGCACGGGACCGTAGTCGACATTGTAAACGCCGTACTCGTCCGCGACCTTGAGGCTGGAGGAACCCAGGCCTGAGCCCGGCAGCATGTCTTCGGCGTAGGCATCGACAGTCAGGGAGAAAGTGTCGCCCGGCCTGGCCGCCAGGGTGATGGCGGGACTGGCGCTGACCCGAACGGCCGGCGCGGTCTTATCGATCTTAACCGGCAGGACATTGGGCGGCCCCTCGTCGTTGCCTTCCCTGTCCCAGGAGCGGACCAGGAGGGTCGTCCTGCCGTCGCCGGATATGACCAGCGGGGAGGCATACAGGTTCCAGGTCGTTCCGCCGTCCAGGCTATACCGGGTCTCTGCAATTCCCGAGCCGGCGGGCCAGTCAGTCGGCTGGACGTTCACGGCTATCTCCGACCGGTACCACCCCTGGTTGCCGGGGATTCCCCCCGGGGACATGGCGGAGTAGGGCGAGGCGCGGTCGGGCGGGTTATGATAGATTATGGCGCGGCTGACATTGATCAGCCCCTTGCCGTACCGGGTATCCCATCCGGGACTGCCCAGGTCGAGGGCGGTATCACGCAGGCGGCGGCGCACCTCCAGGTTTCCCGCGACCCCCGCCCTGATAAGGAGGGCGGCCGCCCCGGACACGTGGGCCGCGGCGGCTGAGGTGTTGCCGAAGAAGCCATATCCGCCCCCCCGGGCCGTCGTGTAGATATTCAACCCCGGGGCTGCCAGCTCCAGGGCGTAGCCCGTGCTGGAGCCGGGCAACCGGTTGTTCTGCCCGTCCACCGCGCCCACGGCAACGACGTTGTTGTAGCGCGCCGGGTAGTTGACGTTGTCCCCTGATCCGTCCGCCCGTCCCTGGCTGCCGGAACCCGCCACGAGCACGATTCCGGCGTTATAGGCATTACTGAGGGCCTGCTCGCCGACCCAGGGCCAGCTTCCGCCGCCAAAGCTCATGTTGACCACCTGCATGCCGTTGTCCACGGCCCACTGGACCCCTTTGATGATGTCACTGACCGAGCCCGACCCATCGGCCCGGAGGACCTTTACCGCGTAGATTTGCGCTTCCGGGGCCACGCCGACAACGCCGATGTCATTGTCCAGCGCGGCGATGATGCCGGCCACCATGGTGCCATGACCATGGTCATCCTGGGCGGTGGCAGCGCCGGCGACGAAACTCACCTGGCCGGCCACTCTGAGGTCGGGATGGTTGAGATCGATCCCGGTGTCGAGAATGGCGATCTTGACCCCGGCCCCTTTGTTGTAGGGGTGCACCAGTTCGGCGTTGATTCTGTCCACCCCAGCCGGGAGGACCTGTCCGAGTCCCCCGACGGTGGCGTCCGGCTCGACGGCAACCACGCCGTTGCTCGCGGCCAGGGCAGGCAGGGCGCTCTCAGAGATACGGACCAGCGCCGCCGGCACCAGACGATAGATTTCCAGGACCTGGCCGCCCATCCCTTCCACCAGGGAGGTCTGGATTTCGCCGGGAGGTCTGTCGAAAGTGACCAGCACCTGGACCGGCTCAGGGCGGCCGGCAGCCGGCGCCGGCGAAGCAAACGAGGAGGCCAGAACGAACAACGGCAGGAGCAGCCGGGCGAGGTTGGCATTGACAGCGGGTTCTTTCATTTGCTTGTCCTTTCGAGACGCCGAGAAAATGCCCGGAACCCTTCTCTCCCTTTGAAAAACTGATCGTGTCCCACATCTCGGGCTGGACACAGGGGGCCGGTACCGCAGGCCTCCGTGCCTGCGAGAGTTGGACCTTGTACGGCGCCTTCTTGTGCCAATGACCGTTTCCGGAACGAATTGGATGCTTGCCATTCGTCACTAACGGATTAGTTTGCCTTGTCCAAAATCCAGCGCTCACAGGCCCCGATGCATCGGGGTGGTACCGGTTATCCGCAACGTTGCCTTAAAGCAGTCAATCTATTGGCTACGCCCATGTCCCACATCTCAAGAGACGCTCTGTGTCCAGCAAACCGAGATTATCGGTAAAGATCAGTTTCGCAAAGGGGGAAAGAATTCGGGGGTGTCGCTACGGTTTCTATGGTAGACTCGAAAAGGGCGGATATCTAGACACCGGGGTATAGAACCCGGATACTGTTACGGGATACATACCGGAGGATAATGAGAAATGACGAAACCCGAACGACGAATGACCAAACGAATGACGAAGTCCGAATGACGAATGACCAAACGAACTCGAAAGCATTGGGAGGGGAATGTTGAATTGGTAATCGGCAATCTGGTGGGTTGCGCTCGCGGACGGTGCCAGACCGGGAAGTGCGCCTAGATGGTCTTCGCCCGAGGCACACGCCCGGTTGTGTCCGCTCGCTTCACCCACCCTACGCCTGTAATCTGCAATCCTCCCCTGTCTCAATTGCCCGGATCGTGGTAGAATATGCTACCTATGGACACGGATGACGGCAGGGTCAAAAAGACCTTTGACGGCCTCCTGCGGGAGCAGTTGCTCATCTACGCGCGCGAGCTGGGGGAGCACGTGCAGAAAGAGCGCCAGTTGCAGGGCGTGTTGTCGGAACGGGAACAACAGCTTCGCAAACTGGCCGCGGCGACCATCGCGGCGCAGGAGAAGGAAAGGCAGTGGATTGCCTGCGAGGTGCATGACCGGATCGCCCAGGCCCTGGTGTCCATCTATCACCAGCTCCAGATCCTGGAATCGGCCACCCCGGGCGGCGACATCCAGCTCGAGATAGTGCAGCGGGCGACCGCGCTGGTCAAGGAGGCCATCAGCGAGACCCGGAACATCATGACCGATCTTCACCCGCCCGTGCTCGACGAGTTCGGCGTGGTGCCTCTGATGGAAGAGGAGCTGGGACGGTTTCAGCGAGATACGGGTATCCAGGCGACCCTGGTGGCGGACTACCAGGTCAGGGCGCCGCGGGAAATAGAGGTGGTCCTGTACCGCATCTTCCACGAGGCGCTGACCAACATCCGCCGGCATGCCCGGGGGGCGAAGAACGTCCGGGTTGCCATTGACCGCACCGGAGACAGCATCGACCTGATGGTTGCCGATGACGGCCCGGGTTTCGACGTGGGGGCGGCGGCCAAAACCAGACACATAGGCGGATTAATGAGCATGAGACATCGCGCTGAGATCGTGGGAGGCCGGTTTGAGATCAAGAGCAACCGGGGCCAGGGCGCCACGGTGGCCGTGAGCGTCGCCCTGCCCGGGGAGTCGGGCTAGGAGGTTCGTAAGGTTTATAAGGTTTGAAGGTTCGCTGGGTTATTGGGTTATTGAGTTTTTGGGTTATTGACCCGGACGAGCCGGAGCCAATAAGCGTTGATATTTCAAACCACGAATAAACACGAATAGTCTTTCCCGTTCCAGTATGGGTTCACCGAATTGGTAACTATTCCCCGTCCCCGCCCTTTGCAGATTATTTCGTGTTCATTAGTGTTTATTCGTGGTTCCATTTCTTTCTCTCCATTTTGCGCAAGAGTTGATTGTTAACTGCGTAATCTGTAACTGTAATCTGCAATCCTCTAATCATTGAGTCTTGGAATCGAGAGCACATGACTGAAGACAGACCCGTCCGCCGCGTGATGGTCGTCGATGACCACCCGGTGGTCAGGGACGGCATACGGGCCATGCTGGCCGGTCAGCCCGGCATCGAAGTGGTTGGCTCGGCTGGCAGCGGGGAGGAAGCCATTGAGAAAGCCGGTGAACTGAAGCCCGACGTCATTCTGATGGACATCCGGATACCCGGGATGAGCGGCATTGAGGCCACGCGGCGCATCAAGGAGCAGTTCCCGCAGGTGGCCGTCATTGTCCTGACCATGTACGACAGCGAGACTTACGTTGTGGAGGCGCTGCGCGCCGGGGCGGCCGGTTACCTGGTGAAGGACTCCTCCCGCGAGCTGCTCTGCAGCGCCATAGAAGCGGTGGTCAGCGGAGGCGCCATGGTCCAGGCCGGACTCCTCCGCAGGGCCATCAGTGCAGGGCCGCCCAAAGGGGTTGAAACAAAGAGCGGCGCCCTGGCCGAACGCTTGACGCCGCGGGAGATGGAAGTGCTCCGCCTCGTGGCGCAGGGGAAAGACAACAGGGAGATTTGCCAGCACCTCTTCCTGGCCGAGGTCACGGTAAAAAAGCACGTGCAGAGCATCATGGCCAAACTGGGCGTTTCTGACCGCACCAACGCGGCTTTGGCCGCAATCAGGATGGGCCTGGTGGAATAGACCGGCCGGAAGATTACAGATTGCAGATTCAAGATTCAAGATTCAATCTGTCATGCTTGGCCGGCCAAGCACCATGAAGGATGAAAATGTCATTCTGAGCGAAGACGAGCGTAAGCGAGTCGGAGTCGAAGAATCCTTCGGCTGCTCAGGACAAGTTCTTTCCCGGGCGGGCAGAGCAAAGACCCTTCGACTGCTCCTTCGCTTCGCTCAGGACTCCGGCTCAGGGTGACACTTTCGTAGCAAGATTCCCCACCCCCGCGGACTGAACCACGAAGAACACGAAAGGCACGAAAGGATTCGAATATTTTCCGCCACGCGGAGATCCAGACTGCAGATTGCAGATTCAAGATTCGCACGCGGGAACACAACAACCCAATAACCCATGAACTCAAGAACTTTATGAACCTTACGGACCTTATGAACCTTCCAACCTCCTAACCTTCCAACTTCCCAACCCCATCCCCCCCCCACTGCATCCAATGGGTCAGGACAGGCAAAGTTGAAATACTCCGATGGCAGGCATACACTGGTGTGTTGTAAACCCCGGCGCCGGTAGAATAGAATAGGTTTCACTGCTTTCCGTTCTTTCTCCTGCGGGCGGATGCCTGAGCTGACGACCCGGCGCCCGGCTGAACCAGCCCGTGCAGGTAGCCGATGCGCCGCCACCATCATTGACCCTTCGCCTGGCCCTTCCCTCAGCTAGAGCCTCCGGCTCTGCGAAAGGGAACATGCGCCATTCCGGGAGTCCGCCTGGCTATGTGAGGATCCGCCCGGCCACACGAGAGTCCGCAAGGCAAACAAGGTGACGTTTTAGCGGCACGAATTGGAGAATCCTTTGCTCCCATTAAAACGCCGGTCACGGCAACAGTTGCTCGCTCTGGCCCTTGCCGCCCAGGATGTGGAACGACGGTGGCTGGCCGAGGCTGTCCATGACCGCATCGCCCAATCCCTGGTTGGCGTCTTTCAACAATTGCAGATGCTGGAGCCTCTGGCCGAGCCGGAGTCCCCTTCTCGCAAACTCGTTGTCAGGGCGACGGGCCTGCTGCGGGAGGCGCTGGGGGCGTCCCGCGATCTGATGAACGATCTGAATCCCCCGCTGCTGGACGAGCCGGGACTGTCCCCCCTGATTCAAGAGGAGTTGCACCGCCTCCAGGACGGCACAGGCTGCGCCACCGATCTCGCGGTCGAGGGCGAACGGAGGCTGCCTCGAAGTTTCGAACTGGCGGTCTACCGGATATTCCACGAAGCTCTGGTGAACATAAAGAGACACTCCAGGCACATAAGAAGAGTCGCCGTAAACGTCGTCTACGAAGGCGACTCGGTTGTTCTGCACATCCTGGATGACGGTGGGGTTGCCGTCCCACCGGGGGCGGAACGCCTGGCCGCGCTGGAGGGTGTGCGGCTCAGGGCCGAGATCATCGGTGGGACCGCCGGAGTGAGTAGCAGCCCTGGAGAGGGGATCACGGTTACAATTTCGATACCCCGCCCGGCGCGGTCAGGAAGGTATGGTCAGTAATGAGCGAGAACCAGAAGGTGTTGCGCTTACTGGTGGTGGATGACTATCCCGTGGTTGCCGAGGGCATCCGCACCATGCTGGGCGGCGAACCGGACATAGAAGTGGTTGGCGTCGCCGCCAGCGGCGAGGAGGCGTTGGAGAAGGCGGGGATACTCAAGCCGGACGTGGTCCTCATGGACATAAAGATGCCGGGAATGGGCGGGATCGAGGCAACGCGCCGGATCAAGAAGCACCTTCCGCAGGCGGCGATAGTGGTGTTCACGATGTATGAAAGCGAAACTAACCTGGCGGCGGCCCTGGCGGCCGGCGCCTCGGGCTTTGTCGCCAAGTGCTGCCAGAAGGACCTTTTGTGCCAGGCGGTCCGCGCCGCCGTCCTTGGCGGCAACATGGTCAGCAGCGACCTCCTGGCGCGGGCGCTCCGGCAGGCTTCGCCGGCGGCCGGAGGGCCGGACACGACGGCTGATGTGGTGAAGGAACGGCTCACAGGCAGAGAACTGGAAGTCCTCAGTCTGGTGGGGCAGGGAAGGAGCAACAGGGAAATCGCCGCCCGGCTCTTCCTGGCGGAGATTACCGTCAAGAAGCACGTTCAGAGCATGATGGCCAAACTGGGCGCCTCGGACAGGACTGTCGCCGCCATCACGGCGGTCCGCCTGGGCCTGGCGGAGCGGCCAGCCTCCCCGGAAGGCTGACAGGTGAACACAGGTAGTCCGCCAGGGATTCCCAGCTTCGCCTCTCCGACAGCAGGGCCTTGAAGTAAGCCCTGACCCTGGCCAGGTCCTTGACCTCGCGGACGGACACGTCGGCTGCGAGAAGGGGTTGCACATCGTGATAAGCCCCGAGGAAGAGGACGCCGGTTTCTCCGTCTTTCAACGTCTCATTAATGGTACGCGCAATGAACTCATCCCTGGCCCGCATCAACCTGTCCCGGCCGGACGCATAGCTGCCCTTGTCTCCGCCCGGCGCGCCCCCCCCGGGAGCTTCTCCTCCGATGCCTATTGCCTTGAGCAGGTTCTGGAACTCCATGAGCAGCAGGGAGGGGTCCTCGGTCTTCTCGGCGGTCACGCCTCGCTTCACCAGTTCCAGCACAAGGGAATAGTTGGGGCTGCCGCGCTGCGCTGCTGCCTCGATCACCTTCAGACCGGCCTCTCCGCCCGCCGGAAGCCCGTCCTGATAGAGGCGGGACGGGGGAGGCGAAAGCGAAAGGAGGTAATCCGCTATCGTCTGCCAGAACCTGGACAGCACTTCGCAATGCTTGTTCCACCACTCCTCCCCGCACAGTTGCATGCTCTGGCGGCCGATCGAAGGGGCCATGCTGCCCAGGTCGGTTTCCGTGTGGAGGATGGGTACATAAAGGAGGCGTCTCATGTCATCCGTTCAGCCTATGCCCGGGAAGTCACCCTGAGCCTGTCGAAGGGTCTTTACTGCGAAAATGTCACCCTGAGCGAAGCGAAGGGTCTTTAGTCCCCACCCAGGAAAGATTCTTCGACTATCCCGATTCCATCGGGACTGCGCTCGCTTCGCTTTCAATGACATCGCGTTATGCTGTCACCCTGAGCGAAGCAAGGGTCTTTCGTCCCTCAGTCCACCTCGAAGGATTCTTCGACTATCCCGATTCCATCGGGACTGCGCTCGCTTCGCTTTCAATGACATCGCGTTGTGCTGTCACCCTGAGCGAAGCGAAGGGTCTTTCGACCCCACCCAGGAAAGATTCTTCGACTACGCTCGCTGCGCTCACTTCGCTCAGAATGACAGAGCGTCCAGCCTGTTTCATTGCTGATGGTCCCGACTGGTGGGGATGGGCGATTGAATTGTTCATGGTGCGCATCGGGGATTCCCCCAAGACCATGCCAGCGGCCGCCGGATGATCCTAGGGGTGCGGTCCTGGCACCCGTTGGGATCGCGGTCGCCGGGGGCGAGGTTTCCTCGCCCCTACCGGCAGACAGCATCTCAAGTACTTTCATCCCGCCCGCGGCCTGGAATTGCGAGCGGATTCCGGTCCCCTTCGGCCCGGGCAATGTACTGCAGGGCCTCCTGGAAATGGCGCGGCATTATCTGAAGGCGGGGGAGAGGGGTCCCCTCCAGGCCGGAATGCGTCTCCAGCAACTGCCGCATGGCGTTAAGGGCCGCCCGGCGGCAGATCGCTTCGATATCCGACCCCACCAGCCCCTCCGAGGCTCCGGCCAGGCCATCCAGGTCCACGTCCGGATGCAGCGGTTTCCCCGAGCAATGGATGCCAAAGATTTCCCGTCTGGCCGGTCCATCCGGCGCCGGCAGCTTTATCTGGAGCTCGAACCTGCCCGTTCGAAGCAGGGCCGGATCGAGTAGGTCGGGCCGGTTGGTCGCCGCCAGCACCACCACCCCTTTCAATTCCTCGATCCCGTCCAGCTCCGTCAGAAGCTGGCTCATCACCCTGTCGGTAACGTGAGAATCTCCTCCGGCGCCCCTCCGGGACGCCAGGGATTCGATTTCATCGAAAAAGACGACGCACGGGCTGGCCAGCCTGGCCTTCTTGAACACTTCCCGGATGCCGTGCTCCGATTCGCCCACATACCTGGACAAAAGCTCCGGTCCCTTGACGGAGATGAAATTCACCTGGCTTTCGTTGGACACGGCCTTAGCCAGGAGGGTCTTACCCGTCCCGGGGGGGCCTGTAAACAGCACGCCTTTGGGGGGCTTGGTCCCGGCCTGGGCGAAGAGATCGGGATACCGGAGAGGCCACTCGATGGTTTCTTTCAATACCCTCTTTGCCTCGTCGAGGCCGCCCACCTGCTCCCAGCGGATATCCGGGATTTCGGCAAAGACTTCCCTCAGGGCCGAGGGTTCCACATCCTTCAGTGCCTCTCTGAAATGTTCCATCCTCACCTGGAGGCTTTCGAGCAATTCGTAAGGGACGTAATCCGCTTCCATGGATATGCGGGGCATGATCGTCCGCAGGGTGACCATCGCTGCCTCCCGGCACAGGGCGGCGATGTCGGCCCCGACGAAGCCGTGGGTGATCTCGGCCAGCTTTTCCAGGTCCACGTCCGGGAAAAGGGGGATGCCACGGGTGTGGATTTCCAGGACTTCCTTCCGTCCTTTCCGGTCCGGGACGCCGATGGCTATCTCTCTATCGAACCGGCCCGGACGGCGGAGCGCGGGATCCAACATGTTGGGCACGTTGGTGGCGCCGATGACGATGAGCTGCCCCCGCGACTCCAGCCCGTCCATCAGAGCCAGGAGCTGGGCAACGACCCGGCGTTCAACCTGCTGGTCGCCCCTCATGTCTTCGCGCTTGGGAGCGATGGCATCGATTTCATCGATGCAGAGAATAGCCGGGGCATGGGCCTGGGCTTCCTCGAACACCTTCCTGAGTCGTCCTTCCGATTCCCCGTAGAACTTACCCATGATCTCGGGTCCGCTGATGTGGGTGAAATAGGCCGAGGTTTCATGCGCCACGGCCCGGGCGATGAGAGTCTTGCCGCAACCGGGAGGGCCATGGAGGAGGACTCCTTTGGGAGGGTCGATGCCGAGCTTCTCGAAGAGCTCCGGATACTTCAGCGGCAGCTCTATCATCTCCCTGATGCGGTTGATCTCCTTGTGCAATCCGCCCACATCCTCGTAAGTGACGCCTGTCTTCTGTTGCCTGGCCACGCCATCGCCTTTCACCCTGATGCTGGTGACCGGGCCGATGAGGACCGGACTTCTGGGGTCGGTGTCTACCACTGTGAACTCCTGCGGCTGCGAGCTCATGAAACTGGCGCGGACCTTGTCGCCCGGGGTCACCGCGAGACCCTCCAGGGAGCGGCTCAGGAACCGGCAATCCAACTGCCGGAGACGGGCTTTGTCCTCGCCGATGGGGGCCAGCACCACGGTGCGGCCGGGGACGCAGGGGATTTTCTCAATTTGAATCGGCTCTCCCAGGCTGACCTGGCTGTTCTCCCGCAGGACGCCGTCCATTTGCAGGGTCGCTTTTCCCCGGTCCGCAGCGAATGCGGGCATGGCCCTGGCCACCGTGGCCCGCTTCCCTTTCAAGCGGACTGTTTCGCCGGCCTGCAGCTCCAGCCCGGTCATGTCTTTGGGGTCGAGGCGCACGATACCCCGGCCGGCGTCTTTGGCCAGGGCCTCCGAAACGCGTAGTGTCATGTTCATGGGCGGCCGCCTTTAACGCTTTTGAAGTCGAAGTTCCAGAACGCCGTTGAGATACGACTGGCTCTTGATTTCCGGCTTGACGGCGGCGGGCAGCAGCACCTCTTTCCGGTATTTCCGCTCCCTGGCTTCCGCCGCGATGGTCAGGATATCGTCTTTTGCCGACAGCTCGATGCTTTTCTCTTCCACGCCGGGGATTTCGGCTATCACGTGTATCTCATTTCCTTCGTCGAAGATATCAACCAGCGGCTCCCGCACCTCAGCCACAACGGTCCCGGATGGGGTAGAGCGCACGTTTCCGAAGGACTCGATGACGGGTTTGCCGCCCAGTCCGACCCGGACACTGAACCCGTAGACGGCCTTGCCCTTGCCGCCCATGATGTCTTTTTCCACCGTGCGGGATCCCTCTGTCTTGCCTTCTTCGGCCATCGCCGATACGAAGTCCAGAAGACCCCCGATCCCCTTGAAAAGCCCCCCGAGGCCTACGTCAATGTCGATACCGCCTGGAGAATTTCTGGGTTTGTCTCTCATGGTTGCGCCTTCCTTTCCTGTTTCTGACCCGGGCATCTGTCTTTGCAGCTCCTCCAGCCGCGCCATAATAAGCGGCAACGGCCGGCTCAGCCCCGACTCCCAGCGCCTCACCGACTGGAGTGAAACGCCGAGGAGACGGGCGAATCGCTCCTGTGAAAGGGCCATTCCTATTCTTATATCCCTTATGCGTGTCCTGTCCATGTTCCCTCCTGAATGGCCCCAATTGTAACATGTATATAAACATCTGTCAATACACCTATTTAATCTGGATTATGCATGGGGTAGTGCATGGCCTCGACTAGGTCGGGGGCTTGCCGGGGTGGTCGTCGTCCTCACCCGCAGAGCTGAAGCTGTGCACTACGCCCCCGAGAGACCTTCTAACCTTTTAGCTTTCTAATTTTCCAACCCTCCGGTCTTTGCTGTTGCTGTCTCTGGCTTCTGGTACTGCGCCAGGAGGTCCTGCAGTCGCTTGTTTTCATCTTCCAGTTTGCGGGCGCCCGGAGACAAAAGGGAATCGGATTTCCACCAGTCGATGCCCATTTCCACCGCTTTGTCCACCGACGCTACCAGGAGACGGATGCGAATGGTAAGAAGTTCGACGTTGCCGATGAGAATAGAGATGTCCCCGGCGATGACAATGCCCTTGTCCAGAATACGCTCCAGCACTTCGGGGAGTGTAGCCGCGCCGCTGTAGGTTACCGCTCTCTGCTGCACGATTCCTCCTTATAGCAGTTTGCCCAGGGGTCCCAGATTCAGGTTAACGTCCTCGTCCTTCAGCCCGAAGGCCTGTTTTATCTCCGCCATCTTTTCTTCCAGCCGCATAAAGGCCTGCCCCAGCCGGTCCGCCTCCCCCGGGGTGAGGGTGCCCCGCTCGACGCGCCTCATGGCTTCTCTTTCCAGCAGTTTCCTGAGCAGTTCCGCCAGGGTGACCACCAGTTGCGCCAGGCTGCTGGCGAGTCTCTCCGGGTCGAGCCCCGCGCCATCCCTTTTTGCGCCGAAAAGTTGGCAGGGCGCCGGCGGAGAAGTCCCGCCCTGCCCGGGCGCCGGGGGCCCGCCCGCCAGACCCGGCCAGCCTGAAGCTGTCGCTGGTCCGTGCAGGCTGGTGCACCCCGCGGGATCCTGTCCGCTGCCTGTTCCGGAGACGGGGGGGAAGACCAGTCCGGGAGCCGGCGCACCGAGGGAACTGCGGATTCTGTCCGTCGAGCTTATCACCAGGCGCAGGGAGGCGAAGATGAGATCGACTTCCGCCACCGACAGCGTCAGGTCGCCTGCCACCACCGCACCCGTGTCCAGCAGCCGGTCCAGGACGTCCAGAAGGGTGACCTGGCGCTCCCTGATGGCAACCGCGTTCATATTGATTCCACCGCCATCGGCAGCCGGGCGAAGTGATAGGGGGGCCAGGGACCCGAGACGTCAAACCGCAGACCCCAGGGCGCCAATTCGGAGGCGAGTCTCTCGATTTCTTCGTTGAACTCCTCGCCCCTGGTGGTGGGGATGAGGTGGGCTTCATTCAGGACCAGGACCTCGGGACGCTGTGCATACGCGCCGCTATCCCTCAATATCTCGCACTGTACCGATATTCCTTTCATCGTTTCGTGCACTCGCTGGATCCAGCTATCCAGATAGTCATCGGCCCTGTCTCGAACGAGCTTGTCCAGGTTCTTCCGCCGCAGATAGGCCGTGCCCGCGGGCAGGTCGACCAGCATCTCCAGGACATCCCTTATATCCGCGTCCTGCTTTTCGATGGCGTGTCTCAGGGTGTCCTCCCGGCTGAAGACTTTCAGCCCGAGCTCGACCATCCCCGCGAGCCGGTCCAGGAGCTCCCGGATTCCCCCCGCGTGGGGCGCAAGGGCCTCCATCAGTCGCCGCTCGTCCTTGAAGATGGTGCCAAAACGGATCGGGGCGACCGGGCCGCGCTGCCTCAGCTCCTCGATCACCCGGGCATGGGCCAGGGCTTGTTCCTCGACCCACCGGGTTTCCCCGGCGGCCAGCCTCCGCCTTACTTCTTCCGGGTCGAAGTCGCGCATGAGCACCTGGCTCACGGCGGCGCCCAGGTTGTTAAATTCAAATATCTGGACCGGCGCCGCCGGTTCCACGCCGGCGCACCGGGGCGCTTCTCCGGCCGGCATCCGGTTCGTTACAGCGTAGAGGTAGAGACCTGTATTATCCGCTTCCATCGCTCGGTCCTTTACGTTTATCACCCTGTCCCGCTCCCGATTCTATCGGGATCTCAATGCATTGGGGTCGGAACGGAGCATGCTCCGTTCCGGATAGCCGGAGCCCCGAGTGAAGCGAAGGGGCAGGCGAAGGGTCTTTCGCCTCGCGCCCCACCCCGAAAGAACTTGTCCTGAGCGAAGCGAAGGATTCTTCGACTACGACTCGTCCCGATACTATCGGGACTCGTCTTCGCTCAGAATGACAGTTTCATTCGGCATTTCCGCCCCCGGCGGTCTTGCGGCGGCGGGCCTCGCCCAGCCGCTCCACCAGTTCCGTTTCCAGCCGCGTGTATTCCTCCTGGCTGATTTCTCCATCCTGAAGCTGGATCTCCAGGTCGAGCAAAGCGCCCATCAGGGCGTCTTCGTCATACCAGGCTCTTTCCCCCTCCTCGGCGATATGCCGGGCCACAAAGGCCAGGCCTTTGAGCGGCCCCAGAAAAGGCAGGAGCAACAAATCGAGTATCGGCATGGCCGTCACCAGCTTATCGGCATGTTGACGAAATTGAACGGCGGAGAAGGACCGACCAGGCGGAAACGCATTTGATCGTCGTATTGTTTGTCCAGCTCCTGCAGGGCGACATCGAACGCCGTTTCAGCTCCTTTCACCAGAAGGAAGGCGGCGTTCACTACCATCTGGTCCATGCGGGGGGTGTTAACCCGGGCGTCCGCCGCCAGCGGCTTCAAGCGCTCGACGATGCGCCGGGTCTCCGATTCCCGTTTTGAGACCAGGGCTTCCTGCACCAGCCTTCCGATCTGGATGCGGGCTTCGTAGGTCTCTGACGGCCGGCGCCGGGCGATCTCGTCCCGGTAGCGCCGGATATCATCGCGCTCCTCCAGGATTTGCCGGAAAGGCAGGTCCTTGTCCTTCCAGAGCGCCTTGACCCCGTACTCGGCTTTGTTGTCCAGATAGGTGAGCTGCGACAGGAATTGCTGCCGGTGCCGCTCCAGCAGCTCCTGGATGGCTTTTTCGCCCTGCGCGGCCACGCCGAAACTGACGGGCAACACGGTGAACCGCCGCATCACTTCCTGGATCACGAGCTGATGGGCGATGGCGGTGGACCGGTTGAAATGGTAAGTGTCGGCCGCGCACCGGCTGGTCACCGCCGCCAGTTCCCCGGCGTGAACGGTATATACCTCCTCTTTGGCTTCATTGACCCCGGAGCACACAAAACGCAAGGGGCACTCCGTTTTGACGATGCAGTACAGGTAATTGCCTTTGCCGTTTTCTGTCACTGGTCAGTCTCCTTTCTATCTCGTCTATCTTGCCTCTTCCTCGACGGGCTCGCCGCGCCGCCGCACCCGGAGCCGGTGGAAGTTCACCAGGTCGCCCGCCTCGTTCAGCGTGATCACATAGGTGGCCAGAAGGTCGCCGGTGTCCGGGATGGCCTTCCGCTCCAGGGTTTCCAGAGTGACTTTCCAGCCGGCGTCGCCGCCGTTGCAGGCAACGACAGAGGCGATCGGTTGTCCCGTCAGCTCCGTAATGTTTCGCCTGGCCCTGGTGACTATCTCAGGGATTCCCAGAACCGTCAGATTCATTTCTTTCTCCTTGTCGTCCTCAAAAACGGAAGTCCATCGTCTGCGGGGATGGCTTTTCCTCGTTGCCGCCGGGCGGCGCTTCCCCTTTGGTCTCCGGTCTGCCCTGGTCGCCGTACCAGAATGATTCCAGGAGCTTGAATATGTCCTTCTTGTAGCCCTCGATGGTTTTCAATTGCGACTCCACACTCCGCCTCTTCTCTGTGCAGGTGTGGCGTTCCTGAAGCACCCGGGTGTGCTCCGCATTCAGCCGGATCAGCTCCTGATAGGCGCGGGTCTCCCCGGTTATCGCACTGCGGCGGACGGTTACCGGCCGTATCATGGCGGGGCGGATGGCAACCTTTCTTCTAATCATTTCTTTCTCCCTGGCGCTAATGCCAACGCGCTGAATAATGAGGCATAAAGAATGTCGCCATTGAGCGCTGTGGGGCGTAGCGGCGAGGTTCCCTCGCCGGGGCGGGCGCGAAGACCGCGCCCCTACGGTGGTGGGACAATGCCCCACCATTTTCATCCCTCATGGCGCGTCTCTTGCGCATGGGTGATTGTTGCATTTGCATCAGACGGCGCATACGTCTTTCTGATTTAGGACACGGGTGAGGGCCGGGTCACGGCCCAGGATGTGGCGCAGCAGCTCGCAGGCCTGGGACGCCTCGTTATACGGGATGTGAGACACGAGCATGTCCCGGCAGGTCTGGACGAAGGTAGGGTCGGCGGCGGCGGCCCTGGCCTGAAGCTCCACCAGGACCTTGGCCACCTTGATCGAGTCCCGTATGCTCCGTTTCGCCCGGTGGCCGGCAGCCTCGCGGAAAGCCCTCACGACGTCCACCACCACTTCCGCCTGCTCCCGCGGGATTCCGGAGCGTGATTGCGTAATGGCCATCTCCGTCTCCCGGTCGAAGGGGTCGAGATAGATGGTGACCATGCGGTCCCGGAGGGCGTCCTGCGTCTCATGGACGCCGACGTAGTCCTCCGGGTTGCTGGTGAAGATGGCGACGAAATTGGGGTGTACCTTTATGTAGCCCCCATTCATTCTGAGATTGGGAAGGGGCAGGACTCTTTCTTCCAGGATGGAAAGCAGGACGTTGTTGGCCTCGGGACGGGAACGGGTGAACTCGTCATACACCATCGTCAGACCGTCGCGGCAGGCTACCAGGAGACGCTGGTCGGCCCAGTGCTGGCTGACCGATTCCTCGGTCTTCAGCACCGTGTGAACAAAATTGTCCACTACGCGGCGCCGGAAGAACCCCGACGGCCCTCCCACCAGGTCGCTGCTCCGGGTTTCGTCATCGCCGTAGACCAGGACGGCCGGGCGTCCGATCTTCTCGGCCAGGCGCAAAGCCAGAGTGGTCTTCCCGGACCCTGCCGGGCCGCAGAAGTGAACGGGGTAACCGGCTTTTACGTAAGCCATAGACCTCTGTATGAGTTCTCGTATGCGGTCTGTCTCCACGAAGCCGGCGTCCGCCTGGACGTTCAGGAGAACTACACCATCCTTGCTCATGATCGGGTCCTTTCCTTAGCGGGCGAAATATGCTTTGCCTTCTTTTCGGGCTTTGCCCCCGGCTATGAGGGACTTCAGCGCCTGCACTACCTCGATCCGGCTGACTCCCAGGCTTTTTTCCAGTTCCCGGACCCGGCCGCCGTCGGGCTGCGCAGCCAGGATCTGGAAAACCTTTTCTTTGAGAATCTCCCTGGCAGAAGGCTGTTCAGTCGCCGGCTCCGCCGGCAGGGGGGCGCTGGCAACGACGGGGCCGGCGGCCGGAGCGGGTTTGGCGTCGGGCCGGGGGACGTTGTCCTGACGGGACCTCGCAGCCGGCCGGGCGCGGTCCGTTTTCTGGCGCAGTTCCGCCCGGGCTGTCCTGAGTCCCTGGCTCAGGCCCCGGGCGCTCTCCTCCCGGGCCTGCCTGGAACCGTTGAGAAACTGCCGCGTCTCCTCCTTCAAGCTCTGCACCGCCTCGCGAAGGTCCTCCCGGGCCGCGGCCAGGGACCTCGACCATTCAGAGGCAGCCCCGGCCCGGCTCTCGCTTTCGGCCGAAAGCCCTTCTTTTGTCCTCCGGCGGTCCCCTTCCGCCTGGCTGGACAGCCGGTCTCTGGCGGTATCCGCCTGGGAAAGACGCTCGCGGCGGACCGCGGATAGAGCCGCTGCCGCTTCTCGGCGGAGGCTCTCAACCCGGGCCCTGAGAGCGGTGTTGCTGTCCGAGAGTGAGTTGCGCATGGTTCTGGCGGCTTCAGTCAGCCTGGTCCTCTCCTCCCGGCGGGAATCGCGCCAGCCTGAAAGTCGATCGACCATCTGCCGCCTTATGTCGCGGACCATACGGCCCGCGGTCTCATTACCACATTCCTTTGTACTTGTAAGCTCCTGGTCTGTCATTAATGCCCCTCCTTCTTCTCCGGTCCTGAATCAGGAACCGTCCATAAGCAGGTGTTCTAAGTTTAGTAACCACAAGATTTCACGAGATTGGCACCAGAAATAAACGAAAGAGGGTTATGTAACGAGCTGTTGGGTCGGCGAAAGAATCTTGTGAAAATCGCGTGGTGGTCTCGTGGTTTATTGTTCAACTTATTTGAGTACAGTCCTCAGGGGATCAACCGGCCCCCGTTGCTTTGTTATTGTCAGTCTTCTGAACTTCGCGTCCGTGATCCGGGTCCGGCGGCGCCTGCGGGCCCCGAGGGGCGTATTCTACGAGGAGCCGGAATAGAATACGCCCCCTTTTCTGCTTTGATCTTCCCGCGAGTAGCGCCGCGAGTCACCGGTCCGCCGGGGACCTCACGCGGCCGTTGCCGTGGCGGTGAGGCCGACTGCCTCGGCGTACTTCAAGAAAGTGTCTACCGACGCGATGACGACCCTGGCCTCGATGGCCAGAATCTCAATGCCGACCAGGGACACCCTGGCCCAGGCATCGATGACGATGCCGCGGTCCAGTATCCGGTCGATAACTTCGGCGAGGCTTGACTCGCCCATGGTCTTGTTGACAGCCATCAGTTATTTCCTCCTTCTTTTGACGGTCTTCCGCACCGGGACGGCTCCTCTCTCTCCCGTGCCTTTTTGTGACCCCTAAAAGATAATCCGGTTTCGCCGGGCCTGACATCGCCCTTTCGGTCCAGTTTTGAGGCGCCATTTCAGGCTACACCCTTTGGAGTAGAGGGCAGGCGCATTGCTCTGATGTCTGGCCGATAGCTAGAAAGACCGGGAGAGAAGTTGTGCCAAGAGGTGACCCCGAATGGTACTAAAGGGTTATTGCATTTCCCTTGGGCGCGGGCTACAATCCCCGTATTGCCCGCGAAAGGTCGGGGGGAAGAAGGTACTGTGCCGGTGAATCACCATGTGGACAACAACGGCTCATGTTTGGACAAGGAGGCTGCAATTGAGCGTAAAAGTACTTATCGTTGATGACCATCCGGTTGTGCGCGAAGGTATCGTTGCCATGCTTTCCGGCGACCGCCAGATACAGGTGGTGGGCGAAGCCTCCGGCGGTGCGGAGGCAATCCGCAAGTCGGAGGACCTGAAACCCGACGTGGTGCTGATGGATATTTCGATGCCCGAGGTGGACGGGATCGAGGCTACCCGGAAAATCAAGGAGCTGCACCCCGAGATTGCAGTAGTTGTGCTAACGGTATATGAGCACGATAGCTTCGTTATCCGCGCTGTCAGAGCCGGGGCGACAGGATACCTGACCAAAGACGCCTCGCGGGACCTGGTCCTCAACACGGTCCGGTTGGCCCAGAGCGGCGGCAGCCTGATAAAAAGCTCCCTGCTGAAAGTGGCTTTGATGGGCCGGGGGTTCGCGGACCGTTCGGGGTCTGAAAGCAAACCGATTTCAGGCGAAGTTGCACCGGGCCCGCGCGCCCGTGAAGGGTGGGCCTTCCAGCCGCCGCTCGGGCTGACGCCGCGGGAGATGGAGGTGCTGGAGCTGCTGGCCCAGGGCCGCACCAACAAGGAAATCGCCCAGAAGCTGTTCATCGCTAATTTGACAGCGAAAAAGCACGTGGCCAGCATCATGAGCAAACTGGGCGTCCCCAACCGGAGCAGCGCCGCCATCTGGGCGCTGCGGAACGGCCAGGAGCGTTGCAGCTAGGAGATCGAGTGGCCACTCAAGGTCTGACCGCCTCCGGCACAGGCAGGCATTTCCCCCTGGGAAATGACCCGGATGAGATGATCGCCCTGTTTGATAACGAGGCGAGGTTTCTCTACGTGAGTCCGTCTTCGATCTTGCTTCTCGGCTATTCCCCTGAGGAATTGATCGGCAAGAACGTCTTCTTTCTTGTCCCTCCTGAGGAGCAGAAGACATTACGCACATGCTATGAAGACGCGCTGACGGGGTGGGAAGAGCAGTTTGTGGCGCACCACTACAGACACCGGAGCGGGGAGTGGCGCGTCTTTGAATCACACTGTAGCTGGATACACGGGCGTGAAAGCGTCCCCCAGCGGCTGATCACCGTGTCCCGGGACATTACCTCGCGCGTCGACGAAATGGGCGCCGCTCCTGATCGGGCCGCCCTGCGCCAGAGCGCGCCCGGCCAGGAGCGGTCCCCTGACTCGAATATCGAAACAAATGCCCTTTTTGAAACAGCCAGCGACATCATCCATGAATGCGGCAATGTCTTGACTCCCATCCTTGGTCTAAGCGAATTGCTCCTGACACTCCCCGGGGAGCTGGAAAACAGGGAACAGTTGCTGCACCACCTGAGACTGATTCACACTGCGGCCAAAGATGCTGTGGAGGTCACGGGGCGATGGCGTCTCATGCGCCGGCCCGGTCAGGAGCAGGGCGCGCGGTCACCGGTGGACGTCAATAGCGTGGTAGAGCAGGTTGTAGCGCTCACCCGGTCCCGCTGGCTACGGAAGGGCGTGTCCATGGACGCCGCGACCGAACTGGCGCCGGGGTCGGTGGTGGTTGCCAGCGAGTCGGGGATCCGCCGGATATTGATGAACCTGGTGCTCAATGCCCTCGATGCCGTAGGCGAAAAAGGAACGATAAGAATCCGGACGCTCGCTGGCGACGGCTGTGTTGTACTTGAAGTGAGGGACAATGGCTCAGGGATGTCGGAAGAGGTCCGGCAGCGCTGCCTGGAGCCCTATTTCAGTACCAAACCGAACGGCATGGGCGTGGGGTTGGCCATCGTCAATAAACTGGTGAACGGGCTCGGAGGGTCCATCGAGATCGAAAGCGAGCCGGGCGCAGGCGCTACCTTCCGCATCATCCTGCCGAAAAGCAGTCCCGCCGGGCATCGCTGACGAGAACTATCCGCGGAAAAAAAGGGAGAAGGGTAGAAAGAGTGGAGCCAGCCGCCATGCCTGTGTTCTCTATCTCCTGTCTCTAACTCTTATTTCCTGTTTCCCTCGTCTCAATCTTCAACTCGTTGCCGAAGTAGACCTTGGTGTGGGGCCAGGGGATTTCGATCCCTTCCCGGTCAAAGGCTTTCTTGACCCTCAGGCGGAGTTCCCCGGCAACGTCCCACTGCTTCAGCGGCCTGGTGTCGCCGGCCACCTTGACATCTATGCCCGAGTCGCCGAGCTTTTCCACCCGCAGGACCTGGGGCGCTTTCAGAATGAACGTCGCCCAGGCCGGGTCGGCCGCCATCTCCCGTCCCACGCTGTTGAGTACGGCGATAACTCTGTCCAGGTCCTCTCCATAGCCGACCGGGATATCCAGGTTGACCCTTGACCACTCTTTGGTGAGATTGCTGGCTACCTTGATTTCCCCGTTGGGGACGAAATGGACCGCGCCGTCCTGGTCGCGCAAGACGGTGCGCCGCAGGTTGATGTCTTCCACCAGCCCGGAAACGCCGGCCACTTTGACCACGTCGCCGACGCGGTACTGGTTCTCCATGATGACAAACAGCCCGGCCAGGATGTCCCTCACCAGGTTCTGGGCGCCGAAGCCGACGGCGATGCCGGCCACACCCACCCCGGCCAGTACGGGGGCGATGTCCAGGCCGATCTCCGAAAGAAGCATGAATACGGCCACGAAGAGGACAAAACCCTGGCCGGCGGTGGTGAGTACCCGGCCCAGGGTATCGGCCCGCTTCCTGGCCTCTTCCTCGAGTTCGGCCTTTCCCCGGGCCAGGGACCGGGAGATGACTTTGGGGATGGCCTGGTCGAGCAGGAAGATGGCAACGATGGCCATGACCACGATGAGGGCGAAACGGGCCCCGTGCTCGGCGAACCAGCCCTTCACAGGGGTAACCGCGATGCCGAAGAACTCGAGTACCAGCAGAACGGCCAGCATTGCGGCGGCTACAGGGATGCCCCCTTTGCAGAGATAGACAAGCTGGTGGCCCAGCGCCGATTGGACCTTGCTCGCAACCTCAACCTGGTACCATTTCAGCAGTTCTTCGATGAGCGCCGCCATCGTGTAGATGCCCAGGAGGGTCAGGGCCGTGGGGAACGCGCGGTCGATGACCGGCCCGACGCCCCCGGCCAGGGGGAGCCTGACGAAAGCAACGTAAACCCCGGTAATGATGATGGCAGCGATGAGGGGCCTGTTTATGGCCGCGGCAACGGCGTTGTCCAGGTAGGTGCTGGTACGGCGGGTCAACCGGTGGATGGCGGTATCGAAGAACCTGCGGGCCAGCCAGGCGACACAAAGAGAAGCGGCCACGATGGCCAGGGAGACCAGCAATTCTTCCAGCGTGGGTATTACCTGCAACATAAGAAAATAAAAGATCAAAAATCAACAATCAACAATCAATCCACCATCCCGACCAGTCGGGACCATCAAGGATGAAAATGGACTGTCATTGCGAGCGAAGCGCGGCAATCTCCCGGATGGCTCGACCGGCCATGGGATTGCTTCGCTTCGCTCGCAATGACATTTTCGTAGCAATCACAAACTAAAATGGGGACAGCCGTCAGCAGTCAGCTGACAGCTTCAATGCTAGTGGGCTGACTGCCGGCTGCCGGCTGCTCACCGCCCCGAGGCAAAGGCGATATCCCCCAGGTTGGTGAACGAAAACAACTGGGAGACGCCGGGGAGGACGGTGAACTGGTATAGAGTGTATTCGTCTTCGTAGCGGCTCCTGGCGATGATGCCATCCACGGGGACGACCACGTTGTACCTGCACACGCGCGCCGCCGTGGTGGCGGTGTAAAGGACGGCGAAATTGGACGAAGCCCCGGTGATGATGACCGTCCTGACGCCACTCTTTTCACAAACGTCCCGCATCTCACCCCCGGTGAACTTGTCATAGGCGTCCGGCGCCAGCACCGGCTCTCCCGGCAGCCGGCCGAACTTGTCCCATACCTGCCCGACCGGGGTGTCTCTGCCCGAGGCCATGATGGTATAAATGAGGAGCACTCCGGCTGCCCTGGCCCGGTCCGCAAAATTCTTTACCCGGGGCGCTATGCGGCTGGCCACCTGCGCCGGGTCGTTGCAGCGGTTGGTCAGGTCCAGCACCAGCAGGGCCGTCCTGCCCGGGTCAACGGTCACCGGGTGGGGTTGGGGAAGCTCCGGCCTCGCTACAGCGGTCCGGAGGGCGGCCAGCTCCTCCTCGGCCTTCACGGCCCTTGTCTTCCAGGTCTCCAGTTCCAGCCGGGCGCTTGCCATCTCCCCCTTCAGGTTGCCGTCCCGGCCGGGGTTGGTGGACCTTTCGGGAGTGGTTTCCTGGTTCATGCGGCCACCTCCGTCGATTCGAAGATTCGAAGATTAGAAGATGAATGACGAATGGTCAAACGAGCGGACCGCCGGTACCACAGGCCGCCGTGCCTGTGAGAGCTGAATATGTTCCCACGCCCGAAAACGGCGAGCCGTGCGGCTACAGTTCAGCCACGGTCATTTCCGCTCTTCGCGTTGCCCCGGACAAGTGCGGTTCGGCGTTCTGATTGGGGGCTTGTACAGGATGGCCGTTCATTATAGCACGAACGCGGGGCGGCGGGGGCCAATCCTCCCTAATCCCCCTTTGAAAAAAGGGGGAGAGAGAGTAACATTTGTGTACGGCGGCTTACCTTCTTGCGGGCGCGGCGTTTAACTCTGATATAATTATGTGACGGTAATGACATGGACGAATCTGAACTGATCAAACGCTGCCAGCAGGGGC
The DNA here is from genome assembly GCA_016210565.1 of Chloroflexota bacterium. Taxonomy (GTDB): domain Bacteria; phylum Chloroflexota; class Dehalococcoidia; order JACQUA01; family JACQUA01; genus JACQUA01. Next base: position 2,806 of record JACQUA010000325.1, on the reverse strand, counting down.
AGGTCATTTGCTTCAACGCCCTGGTGGAGAAGTACCAGGGCCTGGTCTACAACCTTGCCCTGCGGATGCTGGGAAACAGCGAAGCTGCCGAAGACGCCACCCAGGAGACGTTCATCTCGGCCTGGCAAGGGATAAACGGATTCCGCGGCGGCAATTTTAAGGCATGGCTGCTCCGCATCGCCGGTAACGCCTGCCGGGACCAGTTGCGCCTGTCGAAGCGGCGGCCCAGCTTTTCCCTGGAAGCCTCGCTGGTAACCCTCGATGAACCCGCGGCCCCGGTGGAGTACTGCCCGGAGGAGATGGCGGAACGCCGGATGCTCGGCGAGGCCGTGCAGAGGGGCCTGGCAGAGCTGGACCCGGACCAGCGGATGGCCGTGGTCCTTTGCGATATGCAGGGCCTGGACTACGAGGAGATCGCCACGGTGATGGGCACTTCACTGGGTACAGTGCGGTCGAGGATAGCCCGGGGGCGGCAGCATCTCAGGGACTATTTGGTAAGGCGAGGGGAACTTTTTGGCCAGCAAATTCGTCTTAACAGGTAGAAGGAACGGGTATCTTAAACGATGGCCAGATTTTCTGAGAAGCAAGACTGCCAGGAAGTAAGAGAGCAACTTTCTGCCTATATGGATGGGCAACTGACGCCGTCTGAAAAGGGCTCAATAGACAGGCATCTTGCTTCGTGCCAACCGTGCCAGGAAGAACTAGCGTCGCTGCGAGCCACTAAGAATGTACTGAGCCTCATGCCCTCAGTAGCAACCCCCCGTTCCTTCGCTATCGTCTCCTACCGGCCGGCCCGCCGGGCGCCCGCCTTCAGCCTGTTGCGCCTGGCGACGGCTGCGGCCGCCTTCCTGCTGGTCCTGGTGGGACTGGGTGACTTCTGGGGCGTCTATCCGCGAGTGCCGTTGCCGGCGCCGGCAAGCCCGCCGGTCGCGGCGGCGACCCCGGCGCCCGAGGCCACCCCCGCGCCGGTGGTGGCGACGCCGGAGCCCAGATCGTCACCCGCCCCATCCACTTTCAAGCCCAGGGAACCATCCTTCGGGATACCGACACCCACGGTTGCCACACCTGCGCCGGAACCGCCGGTCAGCGCGGCGACGCCAGCGGCGGAAGTGCCTGAAAAAGCATCCCCACCAGTCGCCGGAACGGCAGCGCCGCCCGCAGAGGGCGACTATATCTGGCCGGTGCGTCAGGTTCAGAAGGGGTTGGTCCTGGCGGTGGTGGTCCTCTTCGGCCTGTCAGTGATTGCCAGGCAGTGGGCATACACCAGGGCCAGGTGGCGATAATCCCGGACCGGTCTCCGCCCCCCCCACTTCCCTGACCCGGACGAACCAGGAAGGGTTTTGTTTTGGCCAGGACCACAAGTCGCAAGGGGCACCAACCGAAACCACGAATAAACGCGAATAAACGCGAGCAGTCTTTCCCGGTACACCCTCGGTACGGCGTATCCGTAGCCAGTCCCCATGTCAATCCCTTGTAGATCGTTTCGTGTTCATTTGTGGTTCCATTTCTTCTGTTTCCATTTGGGCAAGATTTCACTCTTGGTGGGTTATCTCCCGGCCTACCAGTGACACCTCAGCCGCGGCCACACCGCGGGGACCGTTTGGCTTCTTTACCAAGGAGGAATGCCATGACAAACAAACTCAAACGAACCGTTCTTCTCACGACACTGGTCCTGCTGGCCGGCCTGCTCGGCTGGGGCTGCACCCGGGTGGAGCCGGTTCCGGGGCAGGCGACTTATCCGGGCGTCAGAGACCAGGGGCAGACCGGTATCTGGGTAAGCGGCCAGGGCGAAGTGTTTGTAGTACCTGACATCGTCCAGCTAAGCCTGGGCGTTTCCGCCCAGACCAGGACGGTGGCGGAAGCCCAGCGACAGGCCCGAGAGGCCATGGACAAGGTCATGACGGTGCTCCGCTCGCAGGGCGTCGCCGAGAAGGACATCCAGACGCAGAGCTTCCGCATCGAACAGGTGACCAGGTTCGACCCCAGGACGAATACCAGCGAAATCACGGGCTACCGGGTCAGCAACATCCTCTCGGTCAAAATACGAAAGATAGCGGACGCCGGCAAGATAATCGACGCCACCGCGGAGGCCGGCGGCAACCTGACCCGTATCAACAGTATCGGCTTTGCCGTGGACGACCCCAAGCCGCATATCGTGCAGGCCAGGGATAAAGCCATGGAGGACGCCATCGCCAAAGCGGACCAGTTGGCCAGAGGGGCCAAAGTCAAGCTGGGGAGAGCCGTATTCATCAGCGAGGGCGGGGCCTCCCCTCCTCCGCCCGTACCCTTTGCGCCTGCTTTGAGGGCCGAAGCCGGGGCCGCGCCGCCCACTGAAATCCTGCCCGGAGAGTTGAAGATCAGCCTCAGCGTGCAGGTACACTTCGCCATCGAATAGCAGGCAAGAAGGCCGTCACCCTGTCCTGACTCGTCGGGATGATCCCGCCCCCCACTTCAAGGGATTCTTCGACTCCGACTCGTCCCGATAGTATCGGGACTTGTCTCCGCTTTCAATGGCATTGTCACCCTGAGCGAAGTCGAAGGGTCTTTCCTCTCCACCCCTCCGAAAGGTTCTTCGACTCCGACTCGTCCCGATAGTATCGGGACTCGTCTCCGCTCAGAATGACGGCCCACCATCAGCGCATGGCAGGTGAACCTTCGAATATTTGACGTTGTAACAAAGTTATGTGATTTGATCAAGCCCACTTCCAGGTGACGTGTTTGGAAACCAACTGAAACTCAGGATTCAATGACAGGTATTCGGACCAGAGCTGCCGCCACATGGCGGGGTGGAAGACCTTGTTCAAGG
>JACQUA010000309.1 GCA_016210565.1 Chloroflexota bacterium | reverse complement strand
GTGAAGTCTCCGATGATAAGCGCCCCATCCGCCTGGGTTAGCATCTCCTCCATGGCCGGACGCCGCGGAAGAAGCGCCGGCTCCCGTCCGTATCGCTCCCGAAACAGGATCTGGAGCATGGCCACCGAGGTGCGGGAGCGCTGGTCTACGGCGATGGACAGGATCTCCGAGAGTGTCTAGCGGGAGAAGATCGCGACGGTCTTTACGGCCCCCCGGGAGGCGATCGCGACCTCCGGGACCAGCAGGTAGCCCTCTCCCCGAGCGTACTCGATCGCGGGGATCACTCCCAGTTGGATCTCCCCGGCTCGCAGCCGCTCGGCAATTCTCGCCGGAGAATCCAGGACCAATCGGAATGGGCAAGGGATCTCTCCTTTAAACAGGGGGACCAGGAGGGGTTTCGAATTGAGAAAATCGTGACAGCCGAAGCTGATTTGTGGTTTTTGACGGTCTATTTGAAAGCTCCTTCCTTTTTAGTCGGCTGTTAGGAGATATCCTGATGAATGTCAGCAAGGGTGGACCATTCGAAGAAGTCCATCTCATCTCCCGTCTTGCCTTCTCAAAACTACAGATTGATTGCTCTCTTCCTCAAGACCTCTTGCACTTGTTCAAGAATTTCTTGGGCACTTCTCTTGTTCGGTGGTAGCTTTGCTGCCCAAGGCCGGCCGGGATGTATCGCGTCCCAGGTTGAACATTGTTGGTTGTACCGGCCTTTTCCAGGGTCGTGATTACCAAACCCGTCAATGAGCATGTTCCAGAGAGGTGAGAACATCTCGATAAGTAGCGACTCCCCCAAAGGAATCCAGATGTCATCAACCGCGAGGTAGCGGCAATAGAAGTCCTTTATATCGAGGTTCTGAGTCTGCTCGATGGATTCGGCGTGCTCCATCAGCCGCTTGTAAAGGACCGTCCCAGGAGAAACATCCATGCCATAACCCCCTTTCCGGGCTCCCGCTGGGACAGCCTTCCCCACGTAGATTGGTGCCTGGAATTGACCATTTTGGTTAGCCTCTGCAATGGGCTTGTAAGTAGGGAAGTTGCCAACGTAGTAAAGAGCATAGATACCTGCACCAATGAAGGGTTCGGAAAGCCGGATCGATTCCACGTTCCGTGCGAGCAATGCATCAGCGACGTTTACACCGAGATTCTTCTTGTTGAGGGGATTATACGGTGGTTCTACCCGCATGATCTTCTCACGATGACCGCAGATTCATACAGGGTGGCACCGTTCCGTTCGCCGCGGCGTACTGACGATTGGGTGATACTGGCTCCTACCCGCTTTTGTCGGATGGGATGCACACCTTCGACGATCAATCCCTCGCTTTCAGCTAATTCGGAAAAGAATTCGTCTACTCTGAACTCAATTCCTTGGATGATGGAGTTGCCTACCACAATTAGTCCAACCCCTCGAGGCTTCAGTACGCTCTTCAGGACACCGAAGAACCTCTGGGCATCGTTGAAATAAGCGGTAACATAATTAGCCCAACCAAGTCCGCCATATGGACCCTTTTCTATACGGATTTGTTGAAGCTGTCTAATCAGCAGGTGCAGCTTGCTATCCGTGAAGCGTGGCTCCAGGGGAATGGCTGTACGGACGTTTTGCCAGAATTTACCAAAGTTCTCTTCTTCCAATTGTTTGAGCGCCGAAGATGCATCCGCCAGCGATAGCCAATAAAGCTGAGGGCGAGTATTTCGGACATAATGATAGTTGTTCATATATGGAGGTGATGTAATCATCAAATCGACAGGCAGGCCAGACAATTGCCTTTCGGCTGTTGTCATGAAATTGGCATTGAACACTTGATGTGAGGTGGATAAATGCAAATGGGGATAGCCATGCGCCTGCACCCATTCGATATCCATGATCATTTGGCGAAGCTTCTCCATAAGAATCGCTGCCGCGTCCCCCTTCTCAATGAGAGGCTTGCCAGCGCCGGGGCGTGTGCTCAGGCTTGGTTCGTATGTGTAGTTAGAGAAGCTCACCATGACTGAGCCAAACGCTATTCGGAAAAGATTGCGTAGATCCTCGACTTCGATCGAGTTGATGAAATCCAGGATACAAAGCACCTGCTGTTCAATGGCAGGGCTGAAGAAGGGGATACGTGATCGGAAACCCTTCGGGGCCACACTGCACGCTTGTTTTGGCTTCGACTGCCACTTACGCGAGGATCCTGCGAGGGCATCGATCAACGGCTTGAGTTTCGATAAATCGAGGAATGGGGCGCGCACCTTCACCTGTGCCGCGAGTGCCGCGTACGGGTTGATCTCGAAACCCACGGTCTGGTAGCCCCGCAACATGGCTTGAATTAAAGTGGTGCCGACACCAGCGAACGGGTCCAACACGACTGGGGGTGAACCATCCGCAGAGTTGCGCGGGAAGTAGGTAGCCAGCACATCATCCACGAACCCGGCAGAATAACCCGCGATCCAGGGGACCCAACGGTGGATGGGAAGCGCTTTGTTTTCTGCGAAAGCCGGATCGCGCAATCCCCCGTCGGTCGGCTGATCTGTCCCGGTTGCAAACAAGTCCAATTGCCTGGCCATCAACGGCGAGGATCTGCGTATGTTTCCCAAGGGCGGCTCATCCCTCTTCATGGCCATATCCATCATCGATCACGTTGTAAACCGTATCCCGCTCCACCGGCGTCCGCCCTGCCTCCCGGATCAACCGGACCAGCTCCGTCTAGGCCACCCGCTCGGCGGTCCTGGCGCCTGCCGCGAGGGTGATCTTCTCCTCCACCACCGTGCCATCCAGGTCGTCCACCCCAAAGGAGAGGGAGAGCTGGGCGATCTTCAGCCCCAGCATGATCCAGAAGGCCTTGATGTGGGGGAAATTGTCCAGCAGGAGGCGGGCCACCGCCAGCACCTTGAGGTCGTCCTGACCGGTGGGGCCGGGCAGGTGGGATAGGCGGGTGTTCTGGGGATGAAAGGCCAGGGGGATAAACGACTGGAAGCCCCCGGTCTCATCCTGCAGGGCCCTCAACTGGAGCAGGTGGTCCACCCGCTCCTCTGGGGCCTCGATGTGCCCATAGAGCATGGTCGCATTGCTCTTGATCCCCAGCCGATGGGCCGTGCGCATGACCTCCAGCCAACGGGCCCCGCTCATCTTCTCCGGGCAAAGCTCCTGCCGGACGCGCGGGCTGAAGACCTCCGCCCCACCACCAGGCATGGAGCCCAGGCCCACTTCCTTTAACTGCCTCAGGGTCTCCTCCAGCGAGAGGCCGGCCACTTCGGCCAGGTGTCCAATCTCTACCGCAGTGAAGGCCTGCAGGTGGACCTCCGGGAAACGCTCTCGCAGGGAGCGCAGCATGTCGAGATAGTAAGGGAAGGGGAGGTCGGGATGAGCCCCTCCCACGATGTGGAATTCCCGGACCGTTCCGTCGAGCGGGTGAGAGGCTCGCTCCAGGATCTCCTCCAGGCCCATCACGTAGCCCCCCGCCTGCCCCTCCTCTTTGCCGAAGGCGCAGAAGCGGCAGCGGTTCACGCAGAGGTTGCTGTAGTTGATGTGCCGGTTGCAAATAAAGTAGGTCCGGTCCCCGTTCAACCGCTCCCGGACGATATTGGCCAGATAGCCCACCGCCAGGAGGT
>JACQUA010000315.1 GCA_016210565.1 Chloroflexota bacterium | reverse complement strand
GGGCGGCGCGGTTTGAACTAAAAAGGGGAAACAAAGGGAACAGAAAGCAGAAAAGCGGGATAACCAGCAGCAATAACGAGACGGATCTCGTCTCCAACCGCTCACGGTTCCTGAAAAACCAGACTGTCGATGGCTGGACCACCCTCGCATTTTACCTCCACTATTTTGAAAAGGGACTTTTTCAGGAGTCTCCTAGCTGATGTGGATCGCCTATTACTACTGCCCTTTTGGCTCGAAACAAAATAGGAAGCGCAGAGGCGATATCGCATTGACTTGCTTCGTCAATCACAGCAAGGTCAAATAGATTCTCAGTTAGCGGTAGCGCCCGCCTGGCAGAAAGGCTCGTTACAATCCACACCGGAATGAAGTAAAGCAATTGCTGACAGGTATCCTCAAACTCGTTTCTCAGTTCCATCCAGTCGTCCCTTCCACTTACGTGACGCAACTTCTCCGAAAGGTCGAAGTACCGTCGAACGAGGTGATGCACCTTTCCTTGCTCGGAAGCGATCTTGCCTGTCCACTTACTCCGCAGCTTTTCCTGCGAGAGAGAGACCTTCGCCTCTTTTAGCTCGTCGACTCTTGCCGAAAAAGCGTGTGCTTCCTCTTCGAGCATAATGCCGCTCAAAATATCATGTGTACTCCGGCAGCAACGAAGCCAGCGAACATACCCAGCGAGCTTCTGAACCCCGTGGGCGATGGCCTGCCAACTGAGGCCTGTTTCACCAATTTGTTCCACCTCGGATCGGATTTCGACAGGGAGCTTGCTAACAATTGTTTTCAACTTTGCGAAATATCTGTCCAAGAAACCGGAGCCAAGCAACAGTTTCAAAAACCAGAGCCGAAGCCCTAGCCCTTTCCCAATTGCGAGGGCTTCCGTTTCCCTCCTGAGCGTATCAATCTCGCCGCTGTCAATGACAGCTTCATAGTTTGGCGGGGTAGCTAAGACCCAGGATTCGGGAACAAAAGCTTCTGCCTTTCGCCGCTCATTTATGGCTTCCCCAAGTTTTCTCACCCGCTGAGAAACATCTCTCATTTGTGTCCGAATTACTGCAATTTGCCGGTCCAGCTCAAGGATCTCGCCTTTCTTTGCAGGAGGAAAGGCATACCCCTCAGACTCGGATAATTTGCCCAGTCGGGCAATCATTTCTTCTTGTAATTCGCCCATTCGTTCGCGGTTTCCAACACGGAAAGTCCAATCCTGTTCTGGCCCCAGGATTTCCCCGAGCCAGTTTCGGATGACATCGACCGCTTTGCTGTTTTTGCTAGCGAAGAGTACAGCTTTTCCATTGATTACAGCATTAGCAAGGAGATTTGCGACGACCTGCGATTTACCAGTGCCGGGGGGGGCCTGTCACCACCGTAAGAGGCGCGGCTAAGCCAGATTGCAGCGCCCCCTCTTGGCTCACATTTAAGGGGCGTATTTCAATAATTGAACTGGGGAGTCCGCCACTTCGTACGGTTCCCACCTTGTTCTTAGGGGACAATAGGCTCCCCAACGAGGTGCCCATTGCCACGTCTAGGAAACGGGGGTACTTACTGAGAGCATCAAGTTCTCGGCGAAGTTGCATTGTATACACGGAGCGTTCGCTGCGAAACAGTATAGGACGGTTATACCAACTGTCTCTCGCTGCTCCTTTCCCCGCAAACGTGTCCAGTTCATCTTCCCACGCTGGCAAAGCTACACCGATGTATTCAAAAGCTGCCTTAAGCCTGGCGTCAAATGAGCCAAAAGTTCCCTCAAGATACTCCTGTATTTTCTGTATCTCTTCTACTTCAGCATGCTGCCTGCGCAAGAAATGATGGTTAAGCTGAATGCCTTCGGGATCAATCGGGCGCAGGAGGAACTGGCTGCCTTTCACTTGGCGGACTTCAACTTCTGTAAAAAACAGAGGTGCTATCTGATCCTCATCGTCCAGAAAAATGGGATACCCGTAGAAGAGACGCTGCGGCTCTCCTGCCTGTATTACCCCACGAAGTAATAAGGACTGGTCGGATTTGTATTTCGTTTCAAATTGAATTTCTGGTGCACTTGGACGAAAGAGGGGTTCAAATTCATCCCAGGGAGAGAGAAATCAATGATGAAGCTGAGATAGACGAAGGGTTAGAGAACGCAGATCTTCTTCCTCAATACAGGCCAAGTAGAAGCTCAAGAGACGTTGCAAGTCCAGTTGCCCGTAGTCACGACGAAGAGGCTCTCGGACTCGGCTTGTGCTGGGCGGTTCGCGTTGGTTGTCCATAAAATCTTCTCTTCCCGCTTGGCTATGCTGTCGGACTGCCCTATCCGGGTAAAACCGAAGACCCGGTGTGACGAACTTCTGCCGACAGCCTGGTGAAATCATAGCGGCCCCCGCCCAGCGCCGAAGAGGAACCGAATGTCACCGGGCTTGAGCCAACCTGCCTGCCGGTCCCCAGAGCTGCCTGGCAGTGGCTACCCCGCGTCTACCTCTGAGGCTTGATGACGACCTTAATGGAATCCCTGGCATCGGCCACCAGTTGGAAGCCGAGGCCGGCCTCCGCCAGGCTGAGGCGGTGGGTAATCATGGGACGGACCTTCACCACGCCGGCGCGGATGAGGTCCAGAGCCGTCTGGTAGTCTGCCGGGCTTCCGGCGTAGGATGTGGTGATGGTGACATCGTTCCGGAAGAAGAACTCGTTTACCGGCACGGGCAGGACCACACCCGGATTCGTTGGGGCAAAGAGCAGAACGGTCCCTCCCCGCTCCACCGACGCCAGCGCCTGGGCCAGGGCGGAAGCAGCCCCCGTGCAGACAATAACGCGGTCGGCCAGCCGGCCCTCGTTGATGCTCCGAAGCCTGGCAGGTATGTCTTCACGGGCCTGGAAAGCCGCCTCGGCGCCCAGCTTCTTCGCCGCGGCGAGGCGGTAGTCACTGATATCCGTCGCGACTATGCGGCCGGCGCCCAGGGCGCGAGCGAGTCCGATATGCAACAGCCCGGCAATGCCGCTGCCGACAACCAGCAGACTGTTCCCGGGCTGCACCTGCGCCCGCTTTTGACCTCGGAGGACACAGGCGAGCGGTTCGACAAAGGTCGCCTCGTCGTAAGACACCTCGCGCGGCAGCAAAAACACGCCGCGGTCAACATTGATTGCGGGAAGCCGGACATACTCAGCGAAGCCGCCGGGATCGAAGTTCGTCTTGCGGAGAGTCTCGCAAGCGGTATGATTGCCGTTCAGACAATAATGACAGGTGTTGCAGGGAACGTGGTGGGCCACGGCCACCCGGTCGCCCTTTTTGTAGCGCGTCACCCCATCCCCGACTTTAACGACCTGGCCGCTGATCTCATGTCCCAGCACCAGGGGCGCCCGGTCAATGCGGTACCATTCCATGACATCGCTACCGCAGATGCCGCTGGCCTCGATACGCACCAGCATTTCACCCGGTCCAATCCGGGGCGCCGGCATCTCCTCCACCCGCACATCCTGGTTGTTATACCATTTGGCAACCCGCATTAATTCGTTCATGAGTCATGAGTCTGGAGTCTGGAGTCCCCGGCCACCCCCGCAGGCTGAAGACCTGCGACTACAAAACCCCCTGTCCCCCGGCGACGCTCGCAAGGGGTGTGACTACGGTTTAGCAGCCACCCCGGCCTTCTCGCCCTCGTATATCTCCAGGGCGGCCTGGGCCGAGGCGCCCCCGTGAACGATGGCGCGGATCGCCTTGATCATGGCCACCGGGAAGTCGTTTTGCCAGATATTCCTGCCCAGATTCACACCAATGGCCCCTTTCTGCATGCCGTCTGAGACGAATTCGAACACCTCAAGCTCGGTATCCACCTGGGGGCCGCCGGCCATCACTACCGGCACGGGACAACCCCGGACGACTTTTTCGAAACCTTCGCACCAGTACGTCTTGACAACCGTCGCCCCGAGTTCGGCGGCAATCCGCGAAGAAAGGGCCAGGTAACGGGCATCGCGTTTTCCCAGCTCCTTGCCCACTGCGGTAACCGCCATAACGGGTATCCCGTATCTCTCTCCGTCGTCCACCAGTCTGGCCAGGTTCAGCAAGGATTCCTTTTCGTAGTCGCTCCCGACGAAAATCGAGATACCGACCGCGGCCACATTGAGACGGATGGCATCTTCCATCGAGGCCGCGATTCCTTCGTTGGCGAGGTCCTTACCCACCATGCTGGCGCCGCCCGAGACGCGAAGTATAACGGGTTTGGCGTTGTTCGGAGAAACCGAGGAACGCAACACTCCCCGGGTAATGAACAGGGCATCGGAGTAAGGCAACAGGGGTTCGATAGTCTTGCGCGGTTCTTCCAGTTTCCTGGTAGGACCCTGGAAATAGCCATGGTCTACTGGCAGAAACAGCGCATGACCGTCGGGCTGGATCAATTGAGCTAAGCGATTTTGCATTCCCCATTCCATGGGGTTACCTCCTGTTAGTCCGGAAATTCCAAAACCATCGGTCCAAACAATAAGGAAATTCTTTGGCCGATTCTTCTTGTGGTTGTGATAACCACCACCACGCTATGGCATATTAGCCCAGGGCATGGTGCGTTGTCAACAAATTGTGCTGACCGGTCAAGGCGCCCAGAAGCCGGATGTGGATATCGGGCTCAGGGAGGAAACGAACCGCTGAAGTAAAGCTGCTCCGAAAATAGGCGCTCATTGCGAGTCCCGATTTCGTCGGGACGAAGCAATCTCCTGCGCTTTGCGAGAGTCCCGACAGGTCGGGACCGGATGTCCGGCCAATTGGAGGATTGCCTCGTCATCCCGATGGGATGGTCCCGATGGAATCGGGACTCGCAAAGACAGTCCATCTTCGCCCCTCGTTATTTCACTTCCGAAGCCGTGAGATGTTTCGGCGCCAGCAGCGCCGAGAAATCAGCGATGACTTCTGAAGTACTCTTTACTGATCCCAGCACCCGTGAAAACGTACGGATTGAAGCCCGGTGGTTTTCCGGGAGGGTATCTCCGCAGGCGTCTTCCACCAGGACAACATTGTATCCCCTATCGGCAGCCTCCCGAGCGGTGGTCTCTACGCATTGGGAAGTAGCGATTCCACAAATAACGAGATTCTGAATTTCCGCAGCCCTCAAATACTGGTCTGTGGCGGGCGAACTGAAAGCGCTTCTACAGTTCTTATCTACAACCAGTTCCCTGGCCGAAGGCTTCAAATCCTCCCTGGGCTCGTGTCCCCAGCTACCCTTCGGATGAAATCTTGGAGGCGCCGCGGCAGAAGTCCGGAGTGAGGTGAGGCGCCGCTTGATATGCTGGTCTCTGCCAGAAGGTAAGAAACAGCCACTGAGTATATAGACGATCTCAAGCGCGTTTTCGCGAAAAAAGTTTCGCAATTCAATAATATTGGGCATGACCTTCAACGTCGGCTCTGGCGAGTGGTTGGATATGTCAACGATGACCAGCGCTGTCTTCCGCGGATCGATATCCAGACAGGTCAGGGTATGAGGCCAATCCAGTATGTCTTTTTGCCAGGTGATATTTCCTTTCATGATGCCCCTGTGTTAAGAACCGAAACATGCAGTGTAAGCCAATCACGCCAGGAATCGGGTGCTGTAGCCTGGTCTGCTATTTCATGAGGGGGCCGAATATTTCCTTTGCCGCCTTTTGGTAATCAGCCACTTTTAGAAAGACTTCTTCTGTAGTGGCGTTGAAGTAGCTAACTGATGGGTTAAGCCTCTCCTCAGGAGATAAATGGTCGGTGGGCACATCGAGTCTGGATGACTGCACGCTACCAAGGCGGCTAAAGATTTCCAATGGTTCCTTGGTCAGAAACCAGTTCACATATATCTTGACCGCGTTGAGATGGGGCGCCCGATTCATCATGCCTATGGATACACCTGCCGTCAGGGAGGCTCCGTCTGGAGGTGTCCAATATCTAATGGGCGCCCCTGCATCTATGAACTCTTTGATGGCAGGCAGCCGGGGTGATCCCATGAAAATAGGATACCTACCTTGTGCGAGCCATTCCGCGGCCAGTCGCCAATTGTTTGTTATTATGGGGTCCTGCGCCGCTAGCTTCCTCAAGTAATCCGGGCCCTTTACCATGAAGAGGGTGAAGATGGCATACCCCCCACCGCTTATGATAGGGTCGTCAAGAACAACTTTCGCCTTCCAGCGGGGTTCGAGCAGCCTATCGTACGAGCTTAGGTCCTCAGGTCTTACCATGTTGGTGTTTATTGCCATGCCCATGGAGGGGGAGACAGCGCCGGTGATAATATAAGATTGCTCCTTGTCCAGGAAAGGTAGCCGGCCGCCATACCAGGCTTTTTCATTAAGGACTTCAGGCAGGACAAGCACAGGCCTTAGGGGGTCGAGAACGCCAGACGGCTTAAGAACGTTTATCTGTATAGAGGTCCCGCCCATGAAAGCATCTGCGAGATATAGCCCCGCCTGCCGTTCCCGGAGGAGCTTCGGGACAGTTTCTTCGGCTCTTCCTGCGGTCCACTCGATGTCCAGTCCGAACTTGTCCTTAAAGACCTGGCTAAAAGCCTGGCGAATTGGGGGGGCGGCTGGCGAATATATACTCACCAACCCTTCTTTCTTGGCCGCGGCCAGGGTTTTCTGCCAGTCTTGTTCCCAGCCTTGTTGCGGAACCGCCCCGCCCCCCGGCGCCCCGCTGCTTTCGAGCCCTTTAATCGTGGGCGCGGGGATCTGGGCGGAAGCACAGGATAAGAAGATGAGGCCAAAGCAAACTGGCCCTATCAGGATGACCTTGCCAATCATTCTGCCCGTCACTGATTTTCTCCTCCCAATTCAGTTTCTACATCGTTTTGGCTAGTGTAGCCCTTTCGTCCCCCGATGTCAACAATGGGTGTTGTCCAAAATCCACCGCCTAATTCTTGGGTCGGCCGGTCTGCAGGCCGGTCGACAATTTTTTTATGGCTCAGGTCCCACCAGGAGGCAATTTATTGCCAGTGAGTCGAGCTGAACACCGGAATGAGCAGGCGAGCACACTTCCCGCGTTAACCCGGGCAATCTGAAATGGGT
>JACQUA010000308.1 GCA_016210565.1 Chloroflexota bacterium | reverse complement strand
CGGTGAATACGTTCCCGGGCCTTGTACACACCGCCCGTCACGTCATGGAAGCTGGTAACACCTGAAGTCCGTGAGCCAACCGCAAGGAGGCAGCGGCCGAGGGTGGGACTGGTAACTGGGACGAAGTCGTAACAAGGTAGCCGTAGCGGAAGCTGCGGCTGGATCACCTCCTTTCTAGGGAGTGAACCTCCTAGGTCGGTTCCGATCTAACCTGAATTACCTTATTCAAAATCGGATTCTCCTTTCGCGTAAACTTTCTTCCACTATCCACCGGTTAAGGTACTCCACACAGGCCCCATAACAAAGCCCCCTTCCGCTCGCGGAAGGGGGCTTTGTTATTTCCGGCGGCACCGGTTGACATCGAAACAGGAGCTTGCCTATTATTCCTTAATCCAAAGACACTAAGCGCCCACGGAAGTTTGGCAGACCGGTAAAATCAAAACCGGGCGCTCGCCTTGTCCTTGGAAATAGGTACTTTGGTCATTGCACAGGTTAACTTGCCTATCAAGGGTAAGTATTTACAAGGATACGAAATGCAACAATTCTGGCTAGTTGTGGGATCCCAAGACAATTGGAAGGTGGCCTTCGAAAATGGGAATATTGGAGGAGACATTTTCCAGGCCATGGCAAAATTGAAGCATGCTTTCGACTTGTGGGATAGCAAAGTCTTCCTTGTTGCTGGAGTCAAGGATAGGCCGAAATACGAAGATCTGCTTTCGGGCACTTTCCATGAGATCGCTAATCTAATGCAATTCATCGACGTCCGCCTAGTGAGAGAGTTGCTTCAGAAAAAGCGAGACTACAAAGAGATGGATAAATCCCTGGGAATCATGCGCACTTAGGCCCCCGATCCGAAACCCGACACCACCGGCACCCTCCATTTTCCAGGAGCCTGTTCCAGTAATGAGCCGCTCCGTCATCAAGACAGGACAGACGTCCGTTCGTTTTGAATCCGGCGCGTCGGTTGTGCGGACACCTCCTAGAACAGGAAGTAGTCGACCAAGTCATCACCTCTACCTTCTGCAAAAGCAACGTCTTTCTTGAGGACATCAGCCACGGCTTGGCTGAGTTCAAGGCCTCTTGCCCTTTTGATGGCCCGTTTCAGGGTCTTAACCGGTACGCCCAAAATTCCAGTCCCGTCTGGAGCAAGAGCATCGTAGATATTCTCGGAAGAGGACAGGAAGGCAGCTAGCTTTGCATCGCGGTTGAGATTGAAACTCTCGCAGTCAGCCATCCTGACCTTGATTACGCGATGTGCCCGTACAGACATTGTGTTCTTCTCCCTTCTGCCGATAGGCAATGCCCAACTATAAACCCAACAGCAGGGGATAAGCAAGGACAAGGGCGAGCTAAGGGTAGAATTTTCAGGCAGGAATATTACCCATACGAACGTGTTGGCCAATTTCGGAAATTTATCCGCAAACTGGGGATGGAAAAGCCCCGGACAGGGTGCCAAGCCACAGTATTCCAGATACACTGTAGGAAGGAAGGTGATGTCGCTGGCCCACGCTCTGGAACGTGGCTTAGAACAGTCTTCTGACACGGAGGTCTTGAAGCGAGATAAAGTGACTCCAGAACGTGATAGAGCAGATGGCCACCCGCAGAAGAGCACCCCCAGTAGCCGCCTTCTGCGGTTGGCCGGCCACGACAGCGACAAGCCCTGTCGCTACGGAACCTACCGGCTGGCCGGGGGTTCCTGCCTCCAACACCCCGCCGCCGGCCTCCACACTGGTGGGTTGGCGCGGCCACCCTACCTCCGGCAATACCCCTTCCGCGCTTAACCACCCTACGGTCAGCTAATGGCTGTGGTCGTCATCATTGGTGCTTACCATATGATGGGACAGGGCATGGAGCACCGCCTCGGTCCGCGAAGAAACGCCCAGCTTATTGAAGATACTGCTGAAGTGCCCTTCCACCGTGCGCACGCTGATGCCCAACTGGGAGGAAATGGACTTGTTGCGCATGCCTCTGGCCGCCAGGTGCAGGACTTCCCGCTCCCTTGCGCTCAGCCCGTTGCCGTTCCTGCCATTGTCGGGGTGCCGCTGCCCGGCCCACAGACGGGCCACCCGGGCCGCCACCGGAGGGTAGATGACCGTCTCGCCCCGGTGGACATTCCGCACGGATTCCACGAGCTCACGGGCCTGTACTGTCTTGAGAAGGTAACCCGAAGCCCCCGCCTGCATCAGGGCCAGCAAACGTTCATCGTCGGCCTCACCCATCAACGTCAACACCCGCGTCTCCGGAAACCTCTCCCTTATAGTGCGGGTCAGTTCGACGCCATTGAGTACCGGCATCTGGACATCAGAGATAACTATGTTAGGATGAAGCTGGCTAACGAGATCGAGGGCTTTCTTGCCGTCGGCTGCCTCCCCCACCACCTTCAGGTCGGGAAACTCTTCGAGTATGCGCCGCGTACCCTCGCGCACGAGGGAATGATTTTCTGCGAGGACGATTGTTATTTGGCCCATGGTTTTCCTTTGTCGAGTACTGGTAACAGCGAGGCGACCCACACGCGGCATCGCGCAGCGATACGCATTTTCTCCTGTGGGGGCGCGTATATTCTCGGCTGTTAATCTACGTGATTTCGTACCACTACCCCAACGCTTCAACTATCGAATTGTTACAGGTCCGCCAGGTTGGACAGCTGTTCTGCCGGCAAAATATCAGGGGGCGTGCAACGGGGTGTCCCTGCGTTTCCGGCGCTCTGCCGGGGAAGGGGCCTGCCCGGCTCAGGGCCGTGTTTCGGTTTTTACGTGGCGGCGCAATGAGTGAATAGCAGGTAGGCCGGGTATTTTTTAGGTATTGCGACGTATTGCACTTGCGCCCCGCCAGGGGGTAGAATAAGCGTACGCAGCCTGGAAACGGATTCCGGCAATAGTTTGCCGATCTAACCAGACCGGGGGCAGGAGCCTAGAGATATGGAAACAGCAGTAAACACGAAGAAGCGCATACTCGTGGTCGACGACGAGCAAAGGATTCTGAAGTTCCTCGGGGTAATGCTGAAGGTTTCCGGTTATGACGTGATAACCGCGACCAACGGGCAAGAGGGGCTGCAAATGGTGCAAACCCAGAATCCGGACTGCATCTTGCTGGACATCGTCATGCCGGTCATGGACGGGTTGGAGATGCTTCAGAAACTTCGCACCTTTTGCCAGGCGCCGGTGGTAATTTTCAGCGCCAGGGGACAGACATCAGAAAGGGCCATAGGTCTGGGCGCCAATGACTTCATCGCCAAGCCCTTCAAACCCGAAGAACTGGTGGAAAGAATAACCAGGGTCATGGCCCGTTGATAGCAAGTTGTGCACCTGCCGGGGGGGGGTGTAGCCGCAGGTCTTTAGCCTGCGGGGGTGGCTGTGCGGCCCATGGCTTTAGCCTTGCCGAGAGGGGACTGTGTAGTAGCCTTGCCGGGAGGGGACCAGGTCAGGCAGGGTAACACGGTAGGGTGGGTTAAAGCGCACGATGGGAGCAGCAGATGGGGGAGGGGCTGACCGGACCCACCGGGTCCCGATCGGAAAAAACATTCCATCGCCCTGGCTGTCTGGTGGGTTCGCGCCGAGCCACCCGGCCCAACGCTACGCCCCTCTGCGCTGGACCCAGCCCACTTTCTCAAGGCCCCTCTTCCCCTCTCGCTTACCCCATTCCCTCGCGCGGGATCAGGTGATGGTTATCAAACCCTGGCGTATCCCAACGACCACGGCTTCCGTCCGGGCGTTGGCGTTGAGTTTGCGCAGGATCGAGGTAACGTGGTTCTTGATCGTTTGCTCGCTGATGGCCAGCTCGGCCGCTATCTGCTTGTTCAGATAGCCGCGGGCGATGAAGTTCAGTATCTGGGTTTCCCTTGCCGTTAGGGGAGAGATAAACGCCTCCGCCTCACTCCGCCAGGACAGCTCCTGGAACTGCTGTAAGACCTGCTCGGCCACCTTCGGCCGGGCGGTGAGGCTCTCATTTATCGGGTGCTCCCCCCGGGCCACCCTTCTCACCGTATCCAGGAGCACTTCAGACGTGACATCCTTGTCCAGATAGGCGGATGCCTGGCCCTTCAGGGCCTGGAAGAGCTGGCTATCGTTGAGGTTCGTTGCCAGCATGATGAGGGCGATACTCGGTGAACGCTGTTTGATCCGGCGGGCCAGGGTCAGCCCGTTGTCTGCGATGCCATCGATGTCGACAACCGCCACGTCAGGGGGCAGGGAGTCTATGGAAGAAAGGACTTCATCATTCAACTCCGGCGCGGCGGAGAATTGCACTTCAGTCGCCTGGGAGAGGGCATACTCCACCCCCCTCCGGAAAAGGATTTGACGGCTCAGGACCAGCACCTGGAACTTGTCGTTCATGGCGAACCTATTATCGGCGCAAAGATTCCTGTTGTCAAGAGGGGGGACAGGTATTTTTTACCCCTCGGCAGGCATGACCAAAGTACTGTGCTCAGAACATAGCGGCGTACCACCGGAGGATGTCGTCGCCCCAGACGAGCGTGACCATGGTGGCCAGGGAAAGGAAAGGGCCGAAGGGAATGAAGTCCCTGCGCTTTCTGATGCCGAACAGGACGAGAAAGGCTGCCGTGAGTCCCCCGAGCACGATCCCCAGCAACAGGGCGACAAACACGGCCGGAAAGCCGGTGGCCGCTCCCATCAGGGCTGCCAGTTTGACATCACCCATGCCCATG
>JACQUA010000310.1 GCA_016210565.1 Chloroflexota bacterium | reverse complement strand
TCCATTATGATGTAGCTCGATTACCTCCTGGATCGTTCCGGAAATTACCGGGCTACATCTTACTCCTTTCTCGCTCGCTCGGTAACATTTTTCATGATTTAGCAGACATGCCTTGGGTTACATTTTAGATGATTCAATTCGCGGGCTTGACATTCCAGTGACTGGAAGGTATATCCTATCTGCATAATCAGTAGCACGAGGACAAGCACCATGAAAGTCGGACTGACTATCGGAAATCTGGCAAAGGAAGTTCATCTCAACCCGAAAACGGTCAGATACTACGAAGGGCTTGGCTTATTGCCCAGCCCACCGAGGAGTGAGTCTGGCTACAGGCTTTACTCCAGGCGCGACATCGAGCGACTTCAACTGGTCAAAAGAGCCAAGCTCCTCGGCCTGTCACTGGCCGAAATCAAGGAAATTGTGGGACATGCTACCGACGGGCGCTGCGACGTTCTGGAGCGCCGGCTGCTTTCCTTGATAGCCGCAAAGCTAAGTGAGATCGACCTGAGAATAGACGCTCTGGTTACCTTGAGAGACAACCTGCGCCAACAGCACCGCGACCTGGCGCACAAGGTAAAGTCTGGAGCCGGAGAGCAGCGCAAACCAACAACACCACCTTCTTGCGAGTGTCTTGGCAACAAAGTCGAACACGTCTCACGGTAAACTATCCGCGACTGCAGGGAGATTGTCTTTTCCCCGGGCCCGGGAAAGACGACGGTAAAAGAACGGTAAACGAAAGGAGGTAACACTAGCTATGGCGAACACGGGAAAGAAAGACACCAGTACCACGACACGCAAGACCAAGTGTGGTTGCGGCTGCCTGCCGGTGAAGAACTAGCCCGGGAAACGCCCGGGAGGGGGCGACTCAAGCCGCCTTGTTTCCTCCCCCCCGGGCGGCCTCTCACGTTGCCAGGACATCTGTATCCCTGGCTAACCGCAGCCGCCTACGATAACTTGTCCTGAGCGTTGCGAAGGATTCTTCGGCTGTCCCGATTTTATCCCGACTGGTCGGGATGCGTCTGGACAAACAGGCTGGCCTCTCCTTCGCACGAATGACCTCTTCGTCCTCCGTGGTGCGCCATTGGCGCATGGGTGATCGATCAGAAGATGCCCGCCAATCGTCATTAGAGGAATCCCGATACAATCGGGGTGACCAAAACGGGACCCGCAATGACAGGCCTTTTTCATCCTCCATAGAGTTCAAGCTTCGCCGCAGGGGCTTCGGTGTGGTATAATATACAGCCTGGTAGTAGGCAGTATCACCTGGGCGCCAGTGCGCCGACAATGCTAAAGGACTCAAGACTCGTGACTCAGGACTCATTGCCACCGGTGGTATAATAGTACCCATGAGGATCGGCGATTTTGAGATACATGAGCCGCCGCCGGAACTGACCAGCACCAGCGCCCTTGCGATGCTCTCGCCCTGGGTCGATGTCGGCAAAGTGGGTTCCCTTGTGCTCACCGCTCTCGAAACGAAATTGGGCGCGGCTGAGCTGGGGAAGCTGGCCAGGCCCGGAGATTTCTATGACTTCACCCGGTACCGCCCCATGATGTACCAGGCCGAAGGACAGCGGCGCGTGAAGATCCCCAACACCGAAATCCTGTTCGCCGCGCCGGGCAAGGGCAAAGACATGGTTTTCATTCACTGCCTGGAACCCCATGCCCACGGCGAGACCTTCGTGGAATCAATGCTCCACGTGTTGCAACGCTTCGGCGTCCGCAGGCATTGTCTGATCGGCGGTATGTACGACTCGGTCCCCCACACCAGGCCCTTACTGGTATCCGGCGGGTCTAACAACCCGGCTTGCGAAGCAGCGCTGCGCCAGCTAGGCATAAAGAGGAGCAATTACCAGGGGCCCACTACCATCACCGTGCTGCTGACCGAACAGGCCGCCGTACTGGGAATCGAGACCCTGACCTTGCTGGTCCGGCTGCCCAGCTACGCCCAGCTTGAAGAAGACTACACCGGGGCTTGCACTGTGCTGCGCATAGTGAACGAGCTGTTTGGACTGGCCGTCGACACCGGAGAGTTGAAAAAGCTGGGCGAGGAGCAGTACAAAAAACTCGACGCCGCTGTGGAAACCAATCCCCAGGCCAAAGAAATGGTCAAGGCCCTGGAGAGCAGCTATGACGCCGAAACCCGGAAAGAACCAGCCGACCCCTCCCACAAACTCTCGCCCGAGGTGGAAAGATTCCTCCGCGACATGAGCAAACGTTTTGGAACGAACTGATACACGCGCACAAAATTGTGGATTCAAACTCTCACACCAAGCCACAAAGCCTACCGGTAGGACAGGCTTTTCAGCCTGTCCAGAGAAACGGGCGACGTGCTGGAAAGCCTATCGTACCGACATTCTTTAGTGTCTGTGTCTTTGTGTGAGAACGTCACCCGGTAGGCACCCAGGAGCATTATCAGTGCAGAACACCACCATTACCAGAAACACCGCAAAAAAGGGCAGCACGGCCCGCTGGCTTCAAATCGGCTTCGGATTGGCCATCATCATCTTCCTCGGCGCCGGCCTGCTCAACTACACGGCATCCTTCTCCGAGCGCACCCTTCCCCACAATATCGCCGGGTTGCCCCTCACACAGAGTATGAGCGGCGATGAAGCCCGGCGCGAGGTGAACCAGCTCCACGGACTGGATATCACCCTTCAGGATGCCTGGATCGGGCACTACGGCGGCCAGGCGGCGATTATCTGGGTTTCGCTTTCGCCCACGGAGAACGACTCCAGCTATCTCATGAGCGCCATGATGACCAGGATAAGACAGGGCAATGCCTATTTTGGCAATCTACAGGAAATGGCCATAGAGGGGCAGAAGGTCTATACCGTCGTTTCTCAGGACAGGCAGAAGCATTATATCTGGCAGGTTGACCGTAAAGTCATCTGGATAGCGGCGCCGCAAGGCAAGGAAATGCTCTTCGTCCAGGAAGCCCTACGCCTGTTGTGAGTCCCCTGGGTTATTGGGTTCCCGAGCGTCGGCAGTCGGCCGGGTGGAAGGCTCATAGGTTTATAAGGTTTGTAACGTTCATAAAGTTTATAAGGTTTGTAAGGGTTTCTTCTTTCGTGCTTTTCGTGGTTAACAATGGAGGGGTGGGAAATCTGTAATCTGTAATCTGTAATCTGCAATCTGCAATCTTCTATCTCTGTTTCACCCGGTAAATCTGCACGCCGTCAGCGTCATAGACCTCTTCGAAATACTCCTTCGCCTCTGAGAACTTGGCCAGCCCGGAGCTATCGTAGGCGCCCCGTTCCAGCGCCCCGATGTAGATGTACTTTACGTGGTATCTACCGATCACCCCGAGGGCTTCTTCCGGCTTCTCCGAATTGTAGACAACGGCGATATCCCTTGCCCTTTCGTAGACCTCGTCCCAGCCCCGGCCCCACTGGACCTCCCACGGCCCCCAACCCAGCAAACCAGGCAGTCCCGTCAGCGAAGATACCCTGGCATTATAGACCGCTATTTCCGTCTCCGACGGCGCTTCGAGGATAACCTGGCTGCCGGACACATTCTCATTCAACCAGCGGACAGCCCCGTAGTCACCTGGGTCCAATTGCCTGAGGTAAGCCAGACCATCAAGGGTTCCCCGCCCGGGACCAAGGGCTTCCGCTTTCCCGGACGTCCAGCTCGCTGTCGAAGCCACCGGATGAACGAGGGAAGCCATCACCCCTAGCAAAGCAATCCCCAGCACGGCAAACCTGACTTTTCCCCGGACGTATTTCTGGACCAGGAAGACCGCACCAGCCGAAGCCAGTCCCAGAAACAACCACTGCATCAAATAGGCTTTCATCACAGTGTTGTACCGTTCAAAGGGCGGACCGTAGCTATCTCTGAGATAAAACACGTCAGCCCCCGCCGCCAGGGCTATCCCCATCAACACCAGTACGAGGACAAACCGTTCGGTCCCGTTGAGGTCTTTGGCCCACCCCAGGGGCAGCGCCAGGGCCAGGGCCGGCAGCAGCACGACGGCTATTTCAAAACCCCACAGCCAGGCCACGGCTACGCCGGGCAGGACCGCAGCGACGGCCAGCGCCGCCCGTTTCCACCTGGCCTGGGGGAAAGCAAAAAGCAGGACAAAGAGAATGAACCAGAACACGCCGGCGATGCCCAGGTAGGCATAGAGCGGCGTCCGCTCGGGGACTATGCCGGCGCCGTGGAAACCCTGCACCGCGCGGGAAACGAGGAAGGGCAGGTACAACACCAGGCTCAGGCCGGTTATCATCAGCAACCGTGGGATTCTCAACCTGAAAAAGAGGGACACGACCAACAGGAAAAGCAGGAAGACCGGGTAGGCCCAGCTATTGAGCAGGATGAAGAAGCCCAGCGCCAGGGATAACAGCCCATGGCAAACCACCGAATCGACGCGGCTTGACCGCTCGCCGGTGAAAGCCAGCGCCAGCGCCACAACCAGAAGCTGGAAGGGGATGCTGGTAGCCATCGGGTGGAGATCGGCATTGGACAGGATATAATACGGGTAGAAGGTAACGGTATCCGGAATGATGCGTATCGTCCACCACCATTTGAAGGACGTCAGCCACTCCACCAGGTCGCCTGCCCTGTCCGGGGCCAGGCCGAAAAGGTTAATCTGAAAGAGCCAGGTAATTAGCTGCAAGACGCCCGTGATGTAACCCATGAAAGCTACAAAAAGGGCAGCCAGGAACCCATACCCGGCCCTTCCCGTGAGCCTGTATCCCAGCCCGAAAGCCATGGAAACCGTCAGCGCATAGAAAGTGGCGGAGGCCAGGTTGAAAGAAATCTCGGGAGCAACCGAAGTCAGCCGGCCCATCCAAGCCGCGATCAGATGCCCGCCATAGTAGTACGGCAGGCTCCGCCCGGCGAACCAGGGGTCCTCCGGCGGGAAATAGACGCTACGGTGAATGGACTGCAAGAAACCGAAGTTGGCGAAGTCTTCGAGTTGGGCGGAGAATATGTCCGGCCGCTGCCACAGCACCCACACGAAAAATCCGTAGGCCGCGGCGAAGATCGCCTCGCTGACCATTGCCCGGCGAGCCAACCCCCGCCGGGACGGTCCACCACCCCCCCCCGCCACCAGCCAGCCAAGGGCCATGAGCACGCCCAGGGCGATGGCGATAAGCCCTATCCCGAACGGCGCCAGGCGCAGGCTCGGCAGGAGCCAGACAAGATACGTTACTATCAGAACCCCGGCGGCCTTGGCTGCCGAATACCCCCTGTCCGGCCAGTCCCGGCAGACCCGCGCCGCCAGCGGAAAGGCCGCCAGTCCGATGGCCACGGTTACCAGCCACCAGAGGATTACTGAAGCCAATTCTGAAAGGAACACCAAATGCGAGATCTCGAACTAACTGAAAAGAAGGCCGTCAGCTTACAGCTTTCGGCTATCGGCTGTCGGCCGCAGGCCGTCATTGCGAGTCCCGATTTCGTCGGGACGAAGCAATCTCACGGCCTGTTCAGCCAACTGGGGATTGCTTCGTCGCTTCGCTCCTCGCAAAGACAGTCAGCTTACAGGTATCAGCTATCGGCTGTCGGCCCTCGGCTGCAGGCAGCCGGCATGCTGGGGAATCTTGCCACAAAAATGTCACCCTGAGCCGGAGTCCTGAGCGAAGCGAAGGAGCAGTCGAAGGGTCTTTCGCATCGCGCGCCACCCCGAAAGAACTTGTCCTGAGCAGCCGAAGGATTCTTCGACTATCCCGATTCTATCGGGACTGCGCGCGCTT
>JACQUA010000317.1 GCA_016210565.1 Chloroflexota bacterium | reverse complement strand
CGGAAGGATTCTTCGACTGCGCTCGCTTCGCTCAGAATGACAGCGCACGGAAGGATTCTTCGACTGCGCTCGCTTCGCTCAGAATGACAGCGCAGGGAAGGAATATTCGACTACCCTCGCTGCGCTCAGAGTTTGTGAATTAATTGTAAAACCAGATATGATCGAGACAAGTCGCTAGATAGGGACTAACCAATTTCTTCACAAGCTCTCAGAATGACAGCGGCGCGTTGTAAACCACCACTTCGTCGCCCTCCACGCTGACAGCGGTCCCGAAGTCCTTGTACCGCGGCGCAGCGTAGTCCAGGATTTCCTGGAATCTCGGATCGCTACGGGAAAGGAGCTCAGGCTCAGCCTTCTGATTGGTGCAGCCGGGCACGAACGATACCCTCTGCATGCCATTCTTGCTGACGGCGCATTTGACCATGATCAGATATCGTCTGTCTTTCGGGCCCGGGTTTCGTTCCTTGCCTGCTCTTTCGTTGGCAAAACTGCTCAGGCTGTAGAAAATGGCCTTCCCCTTGTATACCTCGATGCCCCCGATAGTCAGGCCGAAATGCCCGAGGATGAGGTCCGCGCCGGCGTCAATCGCCCTGTGTCCCAGCCCAGGTTGATAGGCGCAAAGTTTCTCCGGCGTGATTTCCAGTCCCCAGTGCATCGAAACCAAAACAGCGTCCGCCTGGTTCCTTAGCTTGCGGATGTCTTCTTCCATGGCCAGGACATCTTCTTCCCGGGGAAGGGTTATTACCTTTGGCGGCGTCCCCGGCTGGTACCCCTGGGCCTCGTAGTATGTAGCTATGCGAATGGGGGCACAGCCCGGTTTTTCTTCCCGCGCCTCGTACTCCACGGGCAATACGGTGTTGTAGGCCAGGAATCCGACCCTGACGCCTTTTCGTTCCACTATCACCGGCTGTCTCGCCTCGGCAATATCTTTGCCGGCTCCAACCACCTGCATGCCGTTTTTCCGGATAGCATCGATGGAATCAAGCAAGGCATCGGGACCCCAGTCGAAGCAGCGGTTATCAGCGTAGCTGACGACATTGAAACCCGCAGAGACCAGTGACTTAACGTTTTCGGGGTCAACCCTTGACTCCCAGGTGTTGGTTTCCCGGTATTGCACGCATCCCCTGCTCGAAAAGTTCCTCCGCAAGTGGCAGAAAGCTATGTCCGCTTCTTTGATCTTCTGCTGGACCATGCCGAAAAGGGACTCGGCGGTTTCTCCATACTCCACGTGCCTGGGCGCGACATTGCCCACGGCGTGGATCATGACCGTGTCTCTCGAAACGGCTTGTTCGGTCACTGCTCCTCCTGACAAAAGCGATGAGTGGCGCCGTCATCCCCGTGGAGGCCGCCCTCGTGAAGGCGGGGGACGGGAATCCACCGCGATAGCCTGGCATAATGGATTCCCGCCTGCGCGGGAATGACGGGCTATCTTCTGAGCGAGTTACTTCAGCTTGATACGGTAGAAGTTGCCCAACCAGGCATCGGCGAATGTCAGCTTCCACTCGCCAATCCTCTTGCTCACCGCAACGGGCATGCTTTCCAGGGAAACCGGCACCGCATAATAGTTGTCATAAAGCTTCTTGTATACCCCGCGCGCCAGCGCTAGCCTTTTCGCGGTGTCTGCCTCTGCCAATACCTTGTCAAGCATGGCGTCAAGCTCGGGGTACTCATACATAAGGTTCGTCCCGGTGGCATTGCTCCTCATAATAGGGGCGAAGCCAACCAGTCCCTCATCATAGAAGTTCGTCCAGACAGGGTAGGCGCGGCCGGCATTCTTCCGCCCAACCTGGTTTGATCTATGAGTGGCCGAGTCCACTCGCAGGCGCTTCACCCTGACGCCGATCTTCTCCCAGTAGATGGCCACGGCTTCACTCACGTCCATCGTGGCATGGTCGGAGGGAAACTGGACCATGGTGGTCTCAAAGCCGTTGGGGTAGCCCGCCTCGGCCAGCAGCCGTTTGGCCTGCTCCGGATCGTAGGGATAGGGCTTCCAGGATGGGTCGTAAGAAGCGTCTCTCGCGGGCGGCGCTTGTATCGGCCACGGCTCCCCCAGACCGTACAGTACCTTATCTACTATCTCCTGGCGGTTCACCGCCAGATTAAGCGCCTTGCGTACCTTCAGCGCCTTTTCCGGCTCCCTGGCCAGCACCCAGGGTACATTCGGGTCAAAGGTTTCTCTTGGAGGCCCGAAGAACTGGCCACCCAGACCTATGCCGACGACTGCAATGCCAGGGTTCATCCTTAAATCAAGACCGGCCGACTTGGCCTCGGGAACAAAGGCCTGCGGGATAGACGCCACGTCCGCCTCGCCGGTCCGCAGCATGGCCAGCGCCGTGGCCGGCTCGCTGATCAACTTGATGACCAGGGTCTTGAAGTCCGGCGTCTCGCGGTAGTGATTCGGCACCGCCTCGAACTCGAGGGTCTGGCCAAATTCATGCTTGACCATCTTGAAGGGTCCGGTGCCGACGGGCATGTCGCCAGCCTTCTTCTCACCCACTGTCTCTATGTATTTCTTGGAAACTACGGGGAGCACCATGCGACCCATGGACAGATTTGACTCGGCCCAGAGCGGGCCTGGCTGGGGAAGGTGCACGGCCAGCTTGTAGGGCCCCAGTACTTCCACTCTGGCTCCCTTAAAGTCGCGGGCGAACACGTTAATGGAGCCTTCCCTGCCCGCCAGTTCCATGGAGAACTTCACGTCCTCGGCCGTCATTTCCCCCCAGCCGTCGTGGAACTGGACGCCCTGGCGCAGGTTGATGGTCAGTGTCTTCCAGTCCGCCGAGTATTCGGGCAGGGTCGCCGCCAGCATCGGGCGCAGGTCCCTCGTTTCGGGGTCCACGTCCCACAGGGTTTCGTAGCCGGCTACCCTGTGCCCCACTACATTATCGTTGTATGGCATGAAGCCTTCCGTCCCGAAGGCGCTCAACAGCGCCACCACCTTTTCGGGTTTGGGCGCCGGCGCCGCTTTGGAGAGGGGCGCAGTGGTGGGGGCCGCTGCGGGGGGCTTGGTAGCCGCTGGCTTGGGCTTCGCGGCGGCTGGTGTGGTAGCCGCGGGCTTCGGCGCCGTCGCGGCAGGAGCAGTAGCCGCGGGCTTCGGCGCCGTTGTTGCGGCAGGTGTAGTAGCTGCCGGCTTTGGTGTCGCTGGCGCAGGTGTGGCCTCTGGGCCGGCGCAGGCTCCGAGCAACACCGTGAGGAACAGCACCAGACTCGTTGCTGTGCTAATCCATTTTCTTGTCATCGTCATGCTCCTTGTAGAGAAATACGGCTATGAGCCGCTGCGATGCCCCTTCCAGCCAGGAAATATTGCCCTGACCTTGTGGGCAAAGTGTTAGACCGGGCCGCGAACCTCTAAATCACAGTGTCATTCCAGCCTATTCTGGCGCTCCTTTCAATATAGCGAAGGCTCTAACCAAGGGCCTGTCCGCAAATAACCTGAACAGCAACCACGAGATTAACACAAGATCGCTCTCCTATTGCCAGACTCAGCCAAACTTCTTTTGTAGCCATTCGTTATCAGAATCTGGTGTTCCTCTCCTGAAATCTTGTGGTTCCGTCCATAGGAGCCGGTGGACCGAACCCGGCGTACCGGCTGTCCAGGCTAATCGCGGACCGGTACTAAGTTGACCATGACGAGCTTTGCTCGTGCCGTAATTGTAAGCAGGAGAGAGAACTGCTGTCAAGATTGACCCGGTTGATAGCGGTCGGTGGGCATCTTGCCCCGTGAGCATCACGTGTCAGTAGCGTAGGGTGGTTAAGCGCAAACGGGGCGGCGCTAAGTGGCGTGGTTGCGCGAACCCACCAGGAAGGATTGAAGATTACAGATTCAATCTATCATGCGCCGATGGCGCACCATGAAGGATGAAAACGGCGTGCGCTGTCATTCTGAGCGAAGCGAGCGCAGCGAGCGTAGTCGAAGAATCTTTCCCGGGTGGTGGGTTCGCACAGCTACCCTGCCCCCCCCGCACCACCGCTGTGCTTAAGCCACCCTGCGTGGCCTTTCAAATCCCCCTTGGTCCCCCTTTGAAAAAGGGGGAGACTGCTATCCCTTTGACTCGCCGATGGCAACGCGGTAGCCCGGCCTGCCCAGGGCGTGAATGGCGTCCAGGTATTTCAAGAAGTCCTCGTCCTTCAGGTATTTGGCCATATCGTATTTTTCATAGTGGACCAGCTTCTTCAGGGGCAGCCGGTGCGGGGGTCCCAGCTCATAGGCCCTGTAGCCAACGGGGACTAACGTATCCAGTCTGACCGGCTCGGGGTAACCCAGTATCTGCCGGAACGGCTCCTGGACGATGACGTCTACCCGCTGCGAACCCAGGCCGAGAGAAGCTGCTGCGAGGTGAATCATCATATGCAGGTGGCACATGGAAGCCAGGCAGACGCTGCTCAGGTTCACGCTGATGTCGGCGAAAGAGGCGGCCACCGACCCCAGCTGTTTCCGGGGATCGGCGAGAACCGCGATCAGGACCGGGGCGTCTCCCCAGGAGGCGATCATGGAAATAGCCATGTCTTTTTCCTCCGGGGCGACGTTGAATGCGGGATGGCGGTACCGCGCCGAACGCTGTTGTTCTATGTGATAGATCCGGTTCAGGTCCTGCTTCCGGTAGACCTCGAAAATCTTTTTCCTGGTCTCCGGATTCTTGACCACGATAAACTCCCAGGGCTGGGAGTTGGCGCCGGACATGGCGTAGTGGGCGGCGTCCAGTATTTTAGTCACGTAGTCATCGGGAATCGGGTCCGGCTTGAACTTCCGGACGCTCCGCCGGTACCGTGCCAGCTCCAGAAACTGTTCGTAATTCATGGAAGTCCTTCTGGGTCAGTACGGCAGGCCGCCGTGCCTGTCGCGTCCCCCGGTCAAACACAGGCGAGACGCCTGTGCCACTGCCGGCCCACAGGCGCGGAGGCCTGTGGTACCTGTGTTAACTCGTCTCCTCGGCCTTCGTCTTGTCCGCGATCCGGGCGGCCAGCAGCTTTTTGTCGATCTTTTGCCCGTCGGCGACCATGGGGAGACTCTCCACGATTTCCAGTCTCTCCGGCAACTTGAAGGGAGCTATGTCCTTTCCTTTCAAGAAGTCGACCATCTCGGCGAAAGTGATAGACCGTCCCTGCTTCGGGACGATGTAGGCGCAGGCTTTTTCCCCCATCACCCGGTCCGGCATGGCCACCACAGTGACCGCCGAGACGGCAGGGTGAGTGACCAGCAGGCTCTCGATTTCCGTGGGATAGATGTTCTGCCCACCGCGGATGATCATGTCCTTCTTGCGCCCCACCACCATGAGTATGCCGTGGCTGTCGAGTTTCCCCAGGTCGCCCATGTGATACCAGCCGTCCTGCCAGGTGGCTCGGGTGGCTTCCGGGTCCCTGAAATAGCCCGAAATAGCGCCCGGACCCCGGGCGCAGACCTCGCCGACCTCTCCCGGAGGGACTTCCGGCCCCGAATCGTCCACCAGCTTGAGCTCGTTGCCGACCTGCAGGCGGCCTACGGTCAGCAGCCGCGTCTCCTGGGTGTCCTCCGGCCCGCTGTCGCAGAGGTGGCCGAAGTCCACGGCCCCGTAGGCCTGGGTGACCGGAGCGCCCAGCTTTTCCTCGGCCTCTTTGCCCACCTGGTAGGGCAGTGGGGAGCCGGTGACGCGGATGACCCGCAACGAGCTCGTGTCGTATCCGGTCGAGGCGAGAACCGCGGAAAGCATGGCCAGTTGGGCCGGCACACCGGCGAGTACGGTCACTTTTTCGCGCTGGATTACCTCCAGCGCTTCCTGTGCGGTGAAGTGCTCCTGCATGACGATGCGACAACCCCCCATGGGGGCGCCGAGATGCGGGACCATGCTGGGTCCCAGGGCGGCGGGGCTCATGCTGAAAACGGTATCATCCGGAGTCAGATGCAGCCGTTCCACCGCGACCTTGCCCTGGTAGACGTTGCAGCAGACGGGGAACTCCGCCAGCTTGGGTATGCCGGTGGTGCCGCTGGTGCTGCACGCCAGCGAGAATTCGTTCCAGGGGGTCTTCGTCTTCTGGAGGAAGTCGGGAGGAAATTCCTTTTCCAGCGGACGACTGACCATGTCACGCAGGGAAGGACTGCCGGGCGGAACGTCCTCCCCGCCAAACACCACGTGCCGCAACGAAGGCGCCCCGGGCCGGATTTCCCGGACCATCGCCGGATAGTCCATGCCACGGAATTCCTTGAGGATGACGATGGCTACCGCCTGCGAGGTCTTCAGGATGTGCGCCATCTCCGAATGGCGGAAGGTGCGCAGAACCGGAAGGCAGAGGATGCCGGCCTTCTCGCAGGCCACGCGCAGCAGCGTCAGTTCGACACTGTTGGGCAACTGGCTCACCGCCACTTCGTCCTTCTTCAAGCCCAGCTTCAGAAAGCCCAGCGCCGTCCTGTCGATCCAGGTCCTCGCCTGCGCCCAGGTGAGCCTGGTATGGGAGTCCACGATCGCCTCTTTATCCGGATAGAGAGAGGCGTTTCTGTCCCAGTAGTCGGCGATGAGGGCGTCGGTCCAGTAGCCGTCGCGCCGGTACCGCCGGTAAAGCTCCTCTGTGTATCTGGAAGGTATTGCCACAGCTAACTCCGAAGGTGCTGGCCCGGTACCACCCCGATGCATCGGGGTGAGAGCTGGATTTTGAACACGGCAGATTTATCCCGTTAACGACTACAGGAGGCCCTCTCCGGTCGCACGGGGCCAAGCGTCACTGACAAAGATACATTGAGATCGGTCTGGTTCGCCGCGCGCAGGCACGGAGGCCTGCGCCACCCATTATTTCGTCACCGGCCCCTTGTCCCCCAGCCCCAGCTCCTCCAGCTTGGCCGGAGTGGGCACGCCGTTCTTGTCCCACCCCCGGCAGGCATAGAACTCATCCAGCAGGGAGTCCTGTTTGCGGACCACCTGGCCCTCGGAGGGACCTGCCTTTTGCAGGGGTTCGGTCAGCATCCGCACGGGCAGCGTATCGTCCTTTCGCGAGAAGCCTTCCCTGAGGTTGAACAGCCGTTCGAGATTGTAGATTCTCTCGCCGACTTTGAAAATATAGCCCGGGTCGGCGAATTCGGGCACTCCGGTGGCCGTGCTTAGCATCTGGCCGAAATGGCGTATGGGGGACATCCCCTGGGTGAAGGCGCAGCCGATGCCCACCTCGTTGGTGGCCACCCTGTCCTGGCTGAGTTTGACCACGTCGGCGCTGCCCTCGTCCGCCAGGCGGTCCACCGGGTGGGGCTTCGGCACGCCGTAGATTTCCTGCTCGATGAAGGCGATGTTGTGGCTGGCCCCGATGTTGGAAGTGGCGTAGGCCAGGCCCTGCCGCTTGGCGCCCCTCGGTTCGTAGCCAGCCATTTCCATGCCCTTCACTTCTATGGCGCATTTCTCGGCGCCCTTGCCGATGCGGGCCGCTGCCCTTTTGCTGCCTTCGGCCAGCAGGTCGCCGATGCCCTGCCGGAGGCCCATGCGTTTGATCAGCTCCATGGCTGCGGCCGCGTTGCCGTACGTCAGTTCCAGGCCACCGGTATCCTTCGTGGTGATAATTCCCTTTTCGAAAAGCTCGTAGGCCAGGCCGATGGTCACGCCGGCGCTGATGGAGTCCATGCCCAGGTCGTCCAGCAGATAGTCGGCGGCGATGGTAAAGCCGATGTCCGTCGACATGATGGAGCCGGCAAGGGCGAAGGTGGTCTCGTAGTCCGGACCTTCACTTATGGCCCCGGCCCAGGGGCCTTCTGTGGCTTTGAAGAGCTTGCCGCAATGGACGATGCAGCCGTAACACTTCGTGTCTGTTACTTTGAGCGCGGCGTAGGCCTGGGGCGAGATATTCTCCCAGCCATCGAGAGTGCCGTCCCTGAAGTTCCGGGCCGGGAAAAAGCCCAGCTTCTGGGCAAACACCATGTTCATGTGGGTGCCGTCGCGCCGGAAGGCAGGCAGCATGGGGGCTTTCTGATGGAATTCAGCCTGCTGCTTGATCAGGTCGTTCATACCGGGAATCTTCGGCAGAACAGGCTGGGCCTTGATGACGATGGCTTTGAGGTTTTTCGACCCCATGACCGCCCCGCAGCCTCCCCGGCTGGCGGTGCGCTGGTCGGAGATAACATGAGCGAAACGGACCAGCTTCTCCCCAGCCGGGCCGATGCAGGCCACCCTGGTGTCTTCACCGTGACGCTCCTTGAGCCTTTTCTGGGTTTCCATGGTCCCCAGGCCCCAGAGGTTGGCGGCGTCCCTGATCTCGAACTTGTTTCCCTCGACGAAGATGTATGCCGGTTTGTTGGCCTTGCCTTCGACAATGATCCCGTCCAGCCCGGCGAAACGGAGCCAGGCGCCGAAATCAGCGCCGCCCACGGCCCGTACGTAGGCCCCGGTCAGCGGGCTCTTGCTGGTGACCATCCAGCGGGAATAGGACAGCCCGCCCGTTCCGCCCAGGGGCCCTATGGTGAAGATGATCTTGTTGTCCGGCCCCAGGGGTTCGGTCCTGGCGGGGACCTCATCGTAGAGATAGCTCACCGCCACCCCGCGGCCCCCGATGTAGTCATGGGCTATCTTTGGGGGCACGGCTTCGACGCCGGCCCGGCCAGTGGTCAGATTAACACGCAGCAGTTTTGGAACGTAATCAGGCATTTGGCCTCCAAAGAGAATACAGAATCCAGAAGCCAGAACCCAGAACCCAGAAGGCAGGAATTGAAAGTTTTCAATCCCCCTTAATCCCCCTTTCGCAAAGGGGGAGATTCTGGATTCTGACTACTGGCTTCTCCTACTTCATTACTTCCCCGCCGTCAACGGCGATGGTCTGGCCGGTGACGAAGTCGGCATCGTCGGAAGCCAGGTAGATTGCCGTGCCGACCAGGTCCTTCGGGTACTGGCGCCTCCGGAGAGCCCTTCCCTGGATGGAGCGGTCGGCGGCTTCTTCTTTCCCTCCCAGGGCCAGCAGGGTGGCCTCATCGATGGTGTAGCCGGGGGCGATGCAGTTGACGGTGATGTTGTGCCGGCCCAGCGCCCGGGCCAGGCAGCGGGTCAGGGTCACCACGGCGCCCTTCGAACAGGCGTAGTGGATTATCTGGTACAGGCCGGTGTCGGCGGTGGTCGAAGAGATGTTGATGATCTTGCCCTTGCCCGCTTTGGCCATGTTGGGTACCACCGCTTTGGCGCAAAGCCAGCCGCCGGTCACGTTGACGGCGAACATCCGCTCCCAGTCTTTCGGCGACCAGGCATCCCAGTTCTTGACTTCCAGGCCGTAGAATACGGCGGCGTTGTTCAGCAGGACGTCTATTTTGCCGAACTTCTCCATAGTCTTCCTGGCCATCTCGGCGGTGCTGGCTTCGCTGGAAACGTCGGCATGGACCGGAAAGGCCACGCCGCCCTTGTTTTCGATCTCCTTTGCGGCCGCCTCGGCGTTTTCAAAGATGATGTCGGCGATGACCACCTTCGCCCCTTCGGCGGCGAATCCCAGGGCGTAGGCCTTGCCGATGCCTCGCCCGGCGCCGGTGATGATGGCTACCTTGTCTGCCAGTCTCATGTCTTATCTCTTTCTCCCCCTTTGAAAAAGGGGGACCAAGGGGATTTCTCCGCCCCGGCCGAAGACGTTAACCACGAATAAACACGAATTCACACGAAATCGCTTGCCGGCTTACTTTGTCTTCATGCCTGTCGATTCGTGGTTTCAGTTACCCGTGGCGGCACGCTGTCGCGTGCCCCGCGGCTAACCACCGGGCTAACCATTTTCGGGGATTGCAGGATATCCAACTCTCACAGGCAGGGACGCCTGTGGTACCGGTTGGCTGAGTCACAGCAGGCCCTGCTGCTTTGCCTTCGTGACCATGGCCGGCTCGGTCCACCATTTCTTGACTCCCAGATCTTCGGCGATGGTGTTGGCCGCCAGGTAACCCGGCCCCCAGATAACGCAGCCGCCGGGATAGGTGCTGGCGCCGGCCACAAACAGGTTCTTGACCGGCGTCCGGTTCTGCGAACACTCTTCGTTGGGCCGCAGGTAACCCATCTGCAGAGGGGCGTATTCACCGTGTTTGATGGAACCCTTCACCATGTTGGTGAACTTGTTCTGCACGTCATATGGCGTGGACACGTAGTTCCACAGTATCTTCTCGGTGGTCACGTTCGGGGCATATTTCCTCAGCGTGGCGATGCACTGCTCGGCCAGGTGGTCTTTGAACTTGATGGTGCCGCGGTTGCCCTCCAGGTCATAGGGGGTGAACCGGGAGATCAGCCCGGTGTGCCTTCCCGGCGGGGCCTGGAGGGGATCATGGACGGATGGGAAGCAGCAGTTGAAAGCCGCTTTGTCGCTCAGCTTATTCTGGGAAAGGGTCTCATAGTCGTTGATGAGGTCCTGCATGGTCTCATATCCCAGTACGTAGACAAAAGCATTGTTGATGTCCGGGTTGTTCGCGGCGGCGGTGAAATTGGGGGCTTCTTCCATGGCCAGGTGGACGCCAGTCAGGCTGTATTTTTCCCACTGCCAGCCCTCGATGCGCTCGGCGAAGTCCTTGTCCAGGTTCTGTTTGCCCACCAGTTTCAGGAAGGTCTGGTGCGGGTCGAGGGTGCTGACCACGGCCTTCCTGGCTTTGACCACCGAACCGTCCACCATCTCCACCCCGGTAGCGGCGCCGTTCTCGACGATAATCCTCTTGATGTACTGGCTGTTCTTCACCATCCCGCCGTGCTCGATGACGGCCTTGTGCAGGGCCTGGGCCACCATGTGGGTGCCGCCGGCGACCAGGTGATAGTTGTGGGCGCGGTTGAGGTAGAGCATGACCAGGTAGCCGAGGCCGGGCTGGTTGTAGGCCACGCCCCAGTGGGTGGACAGGTAGAGCATCAGCGCCTTGACGTGCTCGTTTTCAAAACGTTCGTTCACGATTTCCAGGGGGCTTTTTTCGGAGAAGTCTATTATCTCCCGTCCGGTCTCCGTGGCCTGTAACTTCACCACCTGGTCCAGGGCGGGAACGGGTGGGGCGAAAGTCGCCGGGCCGATGAACTCCGCCATGGCCCTGGCAGCGGCGTGGTACAGCTCACGGTAGGCCTCGGCGTCCTTCTTCGAAAAGGCGGCAATGGACTGGCAGGTCTTTTCCAGGTCGGTATAGACGCAGAGGCATTTCCCGTCCGAGAGGGGCAGGGCGAACTGGAGGGAAGGCCGGATGTGCTTCAGCCGGTATTGAGCCAGGTTAAGGTCCTGGTAGAGCGGGGCGTAGTCCACCATCATCATGTACACGGCGTGGGTGTTGTGGATATAGTCGCCCAGGGTCACGTTTTCCGTGGCCAGGCCCCCCCCGGCCTCGTGCCTCTTTTCCAGGACCAGGACGTTGAGTCCGGCTTTGGCGAGATAAGCGGCCAGCTCCAGGCCGTTGGGCCCGGCGCCGATGATCAGTACGTCACATTCAGACATTTAGATGCTCCTTTACTTTCGCCGCCGTGCGCCGGTGGCGCACCAAGAAGGATGAAATGTCATTCTGAGCAAAGCGAGCGTAGCGAGCGCAGTCGAAGAATCTTTCCCGGGGGCAGGGACGAAAGGCCCTTCGACTGCTCCTTCGCTTCGCTCAGGACTCCGGCTCAGGGTGACAGGCCATTTTCGTAGCAATGACGAATGCTTCGTCTCTGGCTGAAAGCTGACTGCTGAAAGCTGACAGCTTCTTACCACGGCCGGCCTTCTTTCTGCCAGGGCTTGTCCAGGCCGAAGTCTTCCGCGAGAATCTTGTAGCAGCAATAGCCACTCCACGAGGACGACATGGCGAGGGGGTGCCAGGCGGAGCCGGTGGCATAGAGGTTCTTGATGGGCGTCCGGTAGCTGGAGAACTCGGGGATGGGCCGGTTCCGGCCAAGCTGGCCGGGGATGTTGTCGATGACGGCCCAGTTGCCCGTCGGCGCCATGTTGGCCAGCTTGCAGTGGTCGTATGGGGTGCAGGCGATGTAGCCGAGGACATTGTCCCAGTTCATGTTGTAGGAGTGCTCGCCCCAGCACTTCATGACCTCTTCGGCGTGTTCCTTGCGGTAAGCGGCCCACTGCCTTTCGCTCATCAGGTCGGCGGGGATGACGAACTGCTCCGTGAGGACGGCGCTCTTGCCTTCGGGGACGCGGGCATGGTCTACCAGCGAGTGGTTGGTGATGTTGAGCTGCAGCTCGTGGGGCATGATGCCCAGCCGCCGTTTGGCCATTTCGCGGCACAGGGTCTCCGGGTCCTTGTTGATGAGCATGACGCTCATCGCCCGGCTGATATCGGGATTGATGTCCCCGGCCTTGTAGCGGGGATGCTCGTGCAGCGCCCAGGTGTACCAGGTGATGCAAGTGATGCGGCGCTCGAGATGCGCTACCTTCCGCTGGATGCTCCAGCTCAGGTGCTCCTTCCCGATGAGCCGGAAGCAGAGGTTGTAGGGGTCCAGGGTGCTCAGAACGAGCTTCCGGGCCTTGATCTGGCTGCCGTCGGTGAGCTTGATGCCCGTGGCCTGGCCGTTTTCGATGATGACCTTGTCCACCTCGTGCTTGGTGAAGATCTTGCCGCCGTACTTGAGGACGATCTTCACCGCGGCGTGCGCCCAGTTGTGGGTCCCGCCGGTGACGCCGGCGTGCATCGGGCGCATCAGCGAGACGGCATAGAGGAAGCCCCAGATGCCGGTGCCGGGGATGTCCGGCGGATTGCCGACGGCGGTCTCGTTGTAACGCATCGCCGTGGAAATCATTTCATCGCTTTCGAAGATTTCCCTGGCGATGTCCAGGGGGGCCTTGACCAGCCAGGAAGGGTCGACGCCGTATTTCTTTAACGCCGGGTCCATGGCCAGTCGCTCCAGGGCGTCCAGGGTGCCGGGAGGCGGCGGCGGGTTATGGCACCATTCGAGCATGGCCGTCCAGAAGATCTTGCCGAAGAGGGGCTGGAGCCGGACCCAGGTGTCGGCGTCGCGCTTGGAGAACCGGGCGATGGACGCGGCCGATTTCTCCAGGGTCGGGTCGGCCTTCCGGTTGTAGATCATCAGGGGCTGGTCGTTTTCCTTGAAGATGGCCCCGGCGCCGAACTCGACCTCGTTGTACTTGACGCCCAACTCTTTCCACTCGGTGAAGTCCATGTCGGTGGCGATGTGCCAGAAGGGGCCGACGGCGGTGGCGTGGTAGTCGCCGATAAACCCCGGCGCGGGACCCTCATCGCTGCACCAGCCCCCTCCGGCCTCATGCCTCTTTTCGAAGAGGGCCACCTTCATGCCGCCGTACTTGGCCAGGTACATGGCCACGATCAGCGCCTTGTTTCCGGCGCCGACGATTACGGCATCGTACGTTTCATCGGGCATAGCTCAAGCTCCTTTTTCCAGATGAAGAGTTTCCTCTCCCCTTTGTGGGAGAGGATTAAGGTGAGGGGTCTGACCTCTCCCATCGAGGATGATAATGTCATTCTGAGCGAAGACGAGTCCCGATAGTATCGGGACGAGTCGAAGTCGAAGAATCCTTTGCCTTGCTCAGGACAAGTTCTTTCCGGGGGGAGAGCAAAGACCCTTCGACTTCCCCTTCGCTTCGCTCAGGGCTCTGGCTCAGGGTGACAGGCCATTCTCTGAGCAATTGGTCATCGTTCATTCGAATTTCGTCATTAGAAAGCAGGTATGTCGGTGCTCTCTTTTTTGCCGATATTGAAGATGAGGTACTTGAGGTTGGACCAGCGAAGCATCAAGCGGAAGAGCTTGAACAGGTCTTTATGGGTCATCGCCGCCCTCACCTTCCATTTCACTGGCTGGCTGGTTGCGATGACCAGGATGAGGAACCCCCCCATTCTCTTGAGGTCCTCCACTTCGGCAACCAATTCAGTTTTCCCGAGACCGGTCGAACGCATTCTCATGGTGAAGCTCCTATCTCTCCCCCTTTCGCAAAGGGGGATACAGGTCCGCCATGCGGACTCTCGCAAAGCGGAGGGGATTCCCGCCTGGTGGCCAGAACATTCTCAAATCCCCCTTAGTCCCCCTTTGAAAAAGGGGGAGAGGCTGGGTGTTAGCATGGCCGCACTCCATAGCATATACCGCCAGGGCGTTCGGAAACTATCGGTAATCTTCAGAACTTCTTGTAAGAATTGTCTTACAAAAAATTCGTGCGCCCGGCAGGGCGGACCCTGCGCCACCCAGGCGGGGGGGGGCCCGGCAAGGGTGACGGTTGTACCCGGAGGCACGGCCTGCCATGCGCTGCCGGGAAAAACCGCGTAGGCGGTACATCGTAGGTACCGACCGCGGAAAAGATGCAAAACCATGCAAAAATGGGAAATGCCGAATCTGATGAATGGCCCTGTTTGACCGTGAGCGGCCCTGTTGTTTTTGATTTCGCCCTTGACTGCGCCGCGCGCTCCGGGTAGACTCAGAACGTAGTTGTTGTTGGTGGTGGGGACACCTCCGTCTTGTAGTCTTTCCCGCAACGCACGGTTCCAGAGAGCCAGAAAAAAAGGGGAGATAGCGGGGCAATGAGACTCTTCGTAGGTCTGCTCGCGTTGACCATCCTGGCAGCTATGCCGGGCTGCGAAGACCGGGGTGTGGCCGAGACACCCACGGCGTTTCCGCCTGCGACTCCGGCGCTAACCGCCGGCCCCGTTGCTCCGCCGGCGGCGACGCCATCCCCCGGTCCGCGTCCCTCGCCGGACGTCGCAACCCCACCGCCCGTGGAAGGCACTCCCACTGCCACGCCACCTGCCGTCGCCGTCAGGCCCGGCCCGATTCAAGACGGGTACCCGCCCGAATATGTCACCATCGACCAGGGCTACTACGAAGGCCGGCAATACCGCGCCTTCCCCGTGACCAGGCCGCAGCTATATTTCGTGGAGGACCAAAGGGACCTGGCGGTGCTCGTCCTCCGGGGGGCGGCTTCGTTAGGGCCGGACCTCTACCGGGTCTCCGAAAAGGCCTTTGAAGAGATCTCGAGGGTAGACTTTCAGAGGTACTTTGTGGTCGTTGCTTTCAGCTCCAGCGCCATGAGGCCAGACGGCGACCTGCGGATTGACGAAGTATGGACGGTGGAAGACAGGGCGGTCTATTTCCGGGCGCTGATCTACGAGCCCCGGGAGACCCTGAGATTAGCCCCGAGCCGAACGGCCTATCATGCCCTCCTGATGGGGAGGGACCAGTTTTCGCCGGGAAAGACGTACGAGTTTGTGCTTCTCAACCAGGATGGGCTGGAAATAGCAAGGGCAAGGCTGTCGCCCAACGAGCGTGGTGAGCAGAAGCCCGTCCCGGTTCCCTTTGAGGACCTGGGACTCGGGGGCGCTGCACTGAACACCCCAAGCCGAGGCCTGTTCAGGATCGTTGACGGGCGGGAGGTGGCAGCGGCGCTGGTGGACGAAATGACTTCGGACCGGCGGCCTCCACCCGCCACGCTTAGCCCATTCCTGGGGCTGGCGCCCGTTCCTCATCCCGTGCCTCCATCGCTGCGCGCCATGCTGGAGACGAACTTCGACGAGGGTTTTGCCGTTGTGATCTTTTCCACCGCAACGGTCATTAAGGTTAATCAGGTCGGTGCCGTAGTGGAACTGCGCACTGTGTTCAGGACCCTCACGCCTGGTCAGGTGGACACCCAGCCACCCCGCCCTTGGCAGGTGATAAGGATGAGCAAGAGCAAGCTGATTCAGAAGGGGGAGTTGACCTTTGTTCTTTTCGACCACCTGGGATTTGAACGCGCCAGGGCCACGGCCGTAGTAAACTGAATCTGCGATAGGAGGCGTCATGAAAAAGGTGACCCGTATGCTTGCCCTGGGTGTACTGCTTTTCGCCCTTGCCCACATGGCAGTCGGCCCATCCCTTAGCCGGGCCGCGCCGGCGCCGGGGTTGCTGCGGGAGATGGGTGTCCAATACCAGGGGCAGCCCGGAAGGTCGGGCAAGTTGAGCCCCTCGCTGGAGAAGCTACTGAGAGAAAAAAGGGACCAGGACGTGGTGACCGTAGGCCTCTGGATGCGCGCCGACGACCTTGCCGTGGAGAGGGAAGTCACAAGAAGATACCCGAACGCCAGGCTCCAGGGCGCGCGGCCTTCAAAAGACACACCGCCGGCAGTCTGGAAACAGGTTGACAAAGAGCTCAGGGAGACCCCCGGCGGTCAAGATAGTTAATGCCAGAGGCCAGGTGCACCTGGCTGGTTACCACGGACAGGCGACGGGCGCCATCGGGGACAAAACGCTTGTCTACCTGAACGTTACTGCCGTGGGGAAAGCCGGGGCGAAGACGACCGTGGAAGTTGCGGTGATCACTTTGTCGGATGTCCTGGGCGATAACGTGCCGTCTACGGTGAAGGCGGGGACGGTCACTGTCAAATAGGAGGTCAAGGAATCACTTCGGGACAAAGGATGGGGCGCGATGGGGATCGCCCGCAAACGCACCGGGGCGGGATTGCAGATTGCAGATTGGCCCCGCCCCCCATGGCGGGTTGCGCACGCGGCAGGAGGTATGCCGGCCAGTCTGCCTTAGCCGGGATGGCCGGCCAAACAGGAATGGTTTGTCCGCTCGCTTCACCCACTCTACGCATTTGGAGTTTTCTGTGGTGGGTTCGCGCAACCGATCCACTCAACCCAGCCCCATATGCGCTTAACCCACCCTACGAACTCAAGACTCTGGACTCCAGACTCTAGACTCTCTACCGTACCAGGCTGTTTCTGATGGCGTAGGATATCAGTTGGGCGTTGTTGCTCATTCTCATTTTTTCGAGAATGCGGGAGCGGTAGGTGCTGACCGTCTTGATGCTCAGGGCAAGCTCCGCCGCTACTTCCTTCATCGTCTTGCCCGAGGCGACCAGGACCATGACCTGGTATTCACGGTGAGAAAGCGTCTCATGGGGTAGCTTCTGGACATCCGTTTCCAGTTGCAGGGCCAGCTTTTCGGCCAGCGAAGAGCTGACGTACTTGTGGCCGGTGGAAACCTTGCGGATGGCCGCCACTAACTCGTCCGGCGCGCTTTCTTTGGTAAGATATCCGGCGGCGCCCAGCTTCAAGGCCCTCACCGCGTACTGTTCTTCCGGATGCATGCTCAGGACCAGCACCG
This sequence comes from Chloroflexota bacterium, assembly GCA_016210565.1. Lineage (GTDB taxonomy): Bacteria > Chloroflexota > Dehalococcoidia > JACQUA01 > JACQUA01 > JACQUA01. Next base: position 669 of record JACQUA010000317.1, on the reverse strand, counting down.
GCAACCTGGGTTTCAGGGACTTAAGTTTGCCCAGAATGTCGAGACCGCCGCCGCCGGGCATGGAGATATCGAGCAGCACCACGTCATAGTCGTTCTTCGTGGCCTGGTCCAGCACCCCCTGGGCATCGCTCACTTCACCGGCGACGATGATATCCGGGGTCTCCGCCAGGACCTGTTTGATTCCCTGCCGCACCACCGGGTGGTCGTCGGCGACGAGTACTCTGGTCATCGATATGCTCTAACCACGAAAGACACGAAAGAAACAATTACGAATTTCGAAGCACGAATGACGAATGACCAAGCAAACGGAAAATGACGACCCCCGACTTGATCGGGGGCGAATGACGAATGACCAATCAAATTCCAAGAACCAAATCCCAAGTTCCAAAGAGGCGCGAGGCCGCGCTTTGGTGACTGCAAATTACGGTTTTGGTATTGTTCCGAAAATGTCATCCTGAGCGAAGTCGAAGGGCCTTTCGTCAAGCGCCCTACCCCGAAAGATTCTTCGACTACGCTCGCTGCGCTCGCTTCGCTCAGAATGACATCGGCGCATTGGTGATTGTTCCGAAAATGTCACCCTGAGCGCAGTCGAAGGGTCTTTCGTCCGGCGCCCCACCTCGAAAGATTCTTCGACTACGCTCGCTGCGCTCGCTTCGCTCAGAATGACAT
>JACQUA010000316.1 GCA_016210565.1 Chloroflexota bacterium | reverse complement strand
GCCGAACCGGCTGCTATCAATGTGAACGACTCCACGACGGTGAGCGGCAGCTTCAACGATCCGGGGACGCTGGACAGCAATACGGTGGCCATTGACTGGGGAGACGGCTCGCCGGTCACGACATTGAACCTGGCAGCCAACGTATTGACCTTCAGCGCCAGCCACAAATATCTGGACAACAAAGCCGCCAACGCGCCCTACACCGTCAGCGCCACGGTGACGGACAAGGACGGAGCTTACGCCTCGGCAAGCTCCACACTCACGGTGAATAATGTGCCGCCGACCGCCACCCTGGAAGCGCCTTCCAGGGTGGCCAGAGGCAGTAGCTTCAGCATTTCTTTGACAAGTCCCGCTGATCCGGGAACCGCCGATGTCGCCGCCGGTTTTAATTATGCCTTTGACTTCGGGTCCGGCTACGGGGCGTTTGGAAGGAGCAACAGCGCCTCCGGCGCCGCGGCCGTCGTCGGCAATCAGACGGTAAGGGGCAAGATCCAGGACAAGGACGGGGGAGTCACCGAGTACAGCGCCACGGTAACGGTCTACAATAATCTGCCGGTGGCTACGGTGAGCCTCAATAACACCTCGCCCAGGACCAATGACATCCTGACGGCTTCAGCCACCAAGAGCGACGCAGACAATGACCCGGTAACCCTGACTTTCGTGTGGAAGGTGAACGGGGTAGCTAAGAAGACCACGCCCGCGCCCACGGCCCTCACCGATACCTTCGACCTGAGCGTGGCCGGGAACGGAGACAAGGGGGACGCCATTACCGTCGAGGCGATCCCCAACGACGGTCTCGACAATGGGGCCGCGGCCTCTGCCTCGACTACCGTGGTAAATAGCCCGGTAATAGCCAGGTTCGGATTCACCCTTTCCCATACCCGACCCGGCAAGTCCAATCCTCCCACAGAGGGAGGCCGCATCCAGTTCAAGGATCTTTCGTACGACCCCGACGGCGGCGACAGCATTGCCTCGTGGCAATGGGGCATCAACGGCCCGACGAGCGGTCCCCACGCCAACGCGATAAACCAGACCTCCCAGGGGCAGAACCCGTATTTCTACCCTCCCGATAACGGCGTCTATACAGCCTCCCTGACCATCACGGGCAGTGATGGTACATCTACGACGGTAACGTCGCCGACGCAAACCCCCACCGTGACCGGGCCCGGCGGGATGATCCTTGCCCGCAGGTTGCTTGTCGGCAACACGCCGCCGAAAGTGAATGCCCTCAACATCGAGGTCCGGGCCGGAGACGACGTGACACTGCTGGGCCGGTTCCTCGACCATGGCTGGCTGGACACGCACACCGCGACCTGGACAGTGCAGGGCGTTTCTGTACCGATCCCGGCGACGGTTAGAGAGGACCATAAGCCTGTCCTGGGCACGGGCATCGTAACCGGTCTTGTCACCGGCGCCGACCTGAGCAACGCGCTGGTCTCACTGGGAAGAACAACTTTGCCCGCCACGCTGTCAGGAAGTCTAACAGTAGCAGATAACGACGGGTCATCCCGCACCGGCTATCGCGCCGCCCGCACCGACACGTTTACGATCACTGTGGTGGCGGACAATCCCAATTCTCGTGAACCCAACAACGACTTTACGGTTTCCCCACCGATATTGCTCTCCGATTCGATATTCACTTCGTACATCGGAGCGGGCAACGACATAGACATTTTCGAAATAAAGCGGCCGGACGGCACCCTGCCGGCGGGCAGCCAGGTGCTGGTGACGTTGAAAGGCCTCCCGGCTGACTACGACCTGGCCCTGCTGGCGAGACTCCCGGTCGCAGTGGCCGGCACGGGTGGCCAGAGTCAGTTCGGCGCGGCCTACTTCGATCTCAGCAACTTCAGGATTAGCGGCTATGACGACGGCGGCTACGACGACGGCGGCTACGACGACGGCGGCTATGACGACGGCGGCTATGACGACGGCGGCTATGACGACGGCGGCTATGACGACGGCGGCTACGATGACGGCGGCTACGATGACGGCGGCTACGACGACGGCGGCTACGATGACGGAGCCTTCGACAGGACTTTCTTCGAGAATAGCTCCTTGTCGGCAATGAGTTTCACCGGACTGAGCGGCACCAGCATCGGCGGCACCGACCTGCAGGTAAGTGAAGTGGGTCTGTCCGGTATCCTGACAGCGGATGTCGCACCGTACATGAAGGTGGCAGGCTTCTCGGCTAACCGCGGCGTCAGGGATGAGGTGCTTCTCACCCGCATCGGGCTCCCTGGAACAAGGCTGTTTGCCGTCATCATCGGGTCCAACGGGGCGCGCAGCGCCAAACCCTACCAACTGCAGATAGAATCGTCGGCTCCGGTTGCCAGGCCGATCACGGGCAGCCCCCTGGTTGTCCCCGCCACCCCCCAAACTCTGCTGCGTCAGGATAGCGCGCCCAAGACGCTCTTTGTGACTCAGCAGGACCGGCTCAAGGCGCTCAACAAAGACTATACCGCCTGGGACACCTTCGTGAGCAGGCTGTCGGCTCTGGCCGCCCATGACGCCGTCCGCGGGGAGATTGTGTCGCTGCCGAGCGGCATCTATGACAACTGGGATACGTTCCCGGCCAGTGTGGACGAAGCCAACAATGTTGCCGTGCAGATACGTAACATAGTGCAGGGCTACCTCAGGAGCAAGCCCACTATACAGAACGTAGTAATTGTGGGCAGCGATGATGTAGTGCCACACCGGCGCGTACCCGACGAGACCGTCATCGGCAACGAACGCTATTACCTCAGGAGTTCGTATCTGAAACTGGGTAGTCCGCTATTCAGCAGCGTGATGCTGGGATACATCCTGACCGACGACTACTATGTCAGCGGTAAGCCGATGGCCTGGCAGGGACGGGAGCTCTATATCCCCGACGTGCCGACCGGACGCCTGGTAGAAACACCGCAGGAAATGATCGCTGCGGCTGATGCCTTCCTCGCCGTGAACGGCATTCTTTCTCCCAGGACCGCTTTTGTCAGTGGATACGAAGGCTTCACTGATGGCGCTCAGACCATGGCGGCCAATCTCGCCAGTGGAGGTCTGGGTGTCAGCACGCTTCTGGGGGCTACCTGGTCTGCTGCCGACCTGCGCTCAAGAATGCTGGGCCAGTTACCGTCGGACATACTGATACCGAACGCCCACTTCACCCATTATGCGGCCCTATCCGCCGCCGGCTTCAATGCCAAGCAAAACGACATCATGAGCAGCGTCCAGGTGCAGCAGGCCGTCGGCGCGCTCGTTAACAGGATACTGTCCACGCTGGGCTGCCATTCCGGACTTAGCGTCCCCGACCGTGCTTCCCGAGCAGCAGACCCCGGCCTGGGTGTGGACCCGAAGCTGGACTTCCCTCAGGTCATGGCGCAGCAACGTACCGTGTACATAGGCAATACGGGCTATGGGCTTTTCGAGACTGAAGGTCTCGGCGGCACCGAACTGTTGCTCACCATCCTGGCCAAGGGTCTGGTGCAGGGCGATGTCACCGTGGGCAATGCCCTGGTGGCCTCCAAACAGCAGTATCTTGGCAACACCAGTCCCATAACGGCCTATGAGGAGAAATCGGCCATCCAGACCACCCTTTATAACCTGCCGATGTACCGCGTCGTCACCAACATCCCCAGCGCCCCGGCGCCGGCTCCCTCGGGCGGGATCGCGGGCGCCCTCTCGGTGACCGATGGCGGCGCCGTTACCACAACTCCTTATGTGCTGCAGCAGGTTTCCACGCCAACCGGTTCCTATTACAATGCCAACGGAGATTCCCAGTCTACGGCCGGCCGGCCGGTTGAGCCGCGTATCGTCCGCCCCATCGCCTCTGACGCGACCCGCGGCGCCGTGCATGGCATCTTGTTGCTGGGCGGCGCTTACAGTGACACGCCGGGCTTCGACCCGGTAATCTCGCGCCCCACCAATCAATGGGAGCGGAATGTGACCGAGCCGCAGACGGCGTTCTCTTCATTCTGGCCGTCGCAAACGGCTACCATCAACGGTCTGGACACGGCCAGAGGTTTGCTCCAGACCCTCGTGGTGAATCCGGGTCAGTTCAAAGCCACCTCGGCCCCGGGCGCCACCGTCACCGGCATTCAACGACTGTACACCAGCCTGAGCTTCGAGATGGTGCGTTCCAACCTCAGTGACTGGCAGCCGCCGCTGATTCGCGGCGTAGATTTCCGGGCGGTGAATGACACGACGGTGGCGGTCACCGTGGATGCCACCGATCCCGGCGGCATTGCGCGCATCGTCATTCTCCGGATCAGCAACGGGGGTTTCAGCCCCACGTCGCTGGTTTTGAGCGCCCCTCCGCCGGCCAGCGGCCCGTTCACGCTCAACGTGCCATTCACCAACGGGGATACGTTGCTGGTGCAGGTTGTGGACGCAGCCGGAAACGTCGCTTCCGCTACGGGCAAAGGCGCTACCTTCAGCGTCATCAAGGTGGACGCCTCGGCTGACCAGGTAGGCGCCCCGGGACAGCCGGTTGTTTTGAGGGCGAACATAACCGGCTTTGACGCTCTCAGCAAACCGGTATCGTTCCTGTGGGACTTTGGCGACGGTACCTTCCTGGATGGTCAGGCCACCGGCGCTACCTTCACCGTGCAGCACACCTATGCGGCAGCAGTGACGCAGGCGACCGCGACCCTCAAGGTCTCGGATGCCGGCGGCGGTGTGGGTGTGGATAAGGTTCTGCTCATCTGGGACGCTTCCGGTGATGTGGGTACGGTAAGCGCCAACGGCGACCTGGTGGGGGGTGGGGCCTGGATTGATTCGTCCAGCATGACCATCGTCCTGCGCGTTGCGGGCCAGATCGACGATGAGTTCCAGTACCGGGTGAGAATCGAAACGGCTGCCGGAAGCGCTCACCTTCGTTACGATCGGGGTAAGACAACCGGGCTGTCCAGCTTGACAGGTTCGGCGGCCGGTAACCAGGTGACGTTCCGCTTTAACCTGGCGGAACTGGGCCTGCGCAGCGGCGACACCGTACAGTTGTACGCCGAGACCCAGTCCGGCGTCCAGGGGACTCCGGGTGTTGGTTTCTCGGACAGAATGCCGGATAGCGGCGCGGTTACCTACGTTCTGTACTGAGGAAGAGCAGGTAATCGCCCATCCCGACGAGTCGGGACAATGAAGGATGAAAGTGTCATTCTGAGCGAAGACGAGTCCCGATGCTATCGGGACGAGTCGGAGTCGAAGAACCCTTCGCTTTGCTCAGGACTCCGGCTCTCCGAAACGGAGCATGCTCCGTTCCGAGAGTCCCGACGTGTCGGGACAGGGTGACATTGCCAGAGCAGGTTATGGAGAAATGCCTTCAAGGGTCGCAGGCGACCCTTGAAGGCATTTGAATTGTTCGCCCGAATATCGGACAATAATGCAAATGCTTTTCCTATTCGAGGAGGCAATGTGAAGCCAAGATTTTTCTGCATTGTGGGCATCCTGCTGATGGTAGCCCCGCTGGTATTAGCAGTTGCATGCACCAAAGAGGAGAGTACCTCTGTGCCCCAGGTCCTCCGGGCCAACCTCGCCGGCGAGCCGGCCACCATCGACCCCAACCGCGCCTCGTGGGCCGCGGAGCGCACCGTGATAATGCAGGTCTTCCAGGGGCTGCTTGGATTCAACCAGGACCTGAGTTTGAAACCGGTGGTCGCGAAGGAGATTCCTTCTGTCAGCAACGGCGGCATCTCGGCCGACGGCAGGGTCTATACTTTCAGGTTGCGCCCCGAGGTTACCTGGAGCGACGGCAAGAAGGTCACCGCAAGCGATTTTGAGTATAGCATCAAACGCATGCTCAGCCCGGAGCTGGCAGCGCAGTACGCGTCCTTCTATTTCGATATCGCCGGCGGTCAGGACTACTATGGTTCGGGCAAAAAGGACGACGCTGCCCGGAGCCAGCTCCGGAACGCCGTGGCGGTGAAGGCTGTGGACAGCGCCACTTTGCAGATAACCCTGGCCCAACCGCGACCGAGCTTCCTTCAAATCATGGCGCTGTGGCCGGCTTACCCCCTGCGGGAGGACATCATCTCGAAGTTCGGGAATAGCTGGACCGAGCCGGCCAACTATATTGGCAATGGGCCGTTTGTTCTCACCGAATGGGTGAACCAGGACCGCATGACATTCAAGCCCAATCCGAATTACTGGGGGTCCAAACCGAAGCTCAGCGAAATCCGGCTGAGGATGATTACCGATGTCAATGCCGAGCTGGCGGCATACAAGAACAATGAACTGGATATGTCCAGGGTGCCGCCCGGGACCGAAAAGGCGGTCATGGCCGACCCGGTAACCAGCAAGGAAATACTGCGCTACCCCGAATTAACTACCTTTGCTTTTCAGTTCAACATTGGCCGGCCACCGTTTGATAATGTTAAATTGCGCCAGGCGTTGTCCACCGCCATAGACCGGGTCGCTTTTGTGGATAAGGTGAGAAACGGCGTCGGGAAGCCGGCCCTGAGCTGGGTGCCGCCCGGCATGCCGGGGCACGACCCGGCCCTGGGCAAGGAGTACGAATTCAACGTGGCCAAAGCCAAACAGCTCCTGGCCGAGGCTGGTTATCCCGACGCGAGCCGGCTTCCGGAGCTGAAGTTCCAGTATTCCGACACCGCGGGGAACCGGCTCATCGCCCAGTTCCTTCAAGGCCAGCTCAAGGACAACCTGGGAGTTAACCTGACTCTGGAACCCATGGAGCCCAAGGCATTCACGCAATTCGTCAACCAGGAAAAGCATATGTGGGCCTGGTTCGGCTGGGGCGCGGACTATCCCGACCCCGACAACTGGCTGCCGGAAATCTTCGGCACCGGCGCCGGCAACAACCATACCAAGTATAGCAACCCGAAGTTCGATGCCCTGGCCAAACAGGCAAAGGCCGAGCTTGATAACGCCAAACGTCTCCAGATGTGGACCGAAGCTCAGAAGATGGTCGTGGCCGATGCACCCATCGCCACCATGTTTTACCGGGAGCGATTCGTCCTGGTGAAACCCACGGTCAAGGCCCTCAGGACGACAGGAATGGACGGCCATATGCCGGGGGATATGTTTCTCTCCGAGGCTTACCTGACGCAATAGGTATGTACGTAACGTCATGATGATTTGCGCATCCAGTCTTCTTCCCCCCGCTTTCAAAGCTCATCTTTACCCAAGCCTCGGGGCGCTGGACACAGAGGATCGCTTGAGATGGGGACATAGGGTAGCGGATAGATTGCCTGCTCTTGGGCAACAGTGCGCATTGCCAGTACCACAGGCGTCCCTGCCTGTGAGCGCTGGATTTTGAACGAGCCAGGCTTAATCTGTTAACGACGGATAGCGGGTTTACAGTTCGTGTTCCCATGATGGTCAGTCCCATAGAGGGTCACCGTCTCAAGGTACAACTCTCGCAGGCACGGAGGCCTGCGGTACTGGTGCTCCGTGTCCAGCAGAAATGTGGGACACGATGAGTTTTCAAAGGGGGAGACGGGTTGACCGAAGGCGGGTTCCGGGCCTCTTGGAACCGGGATAGATAACGGGACGTCTTGCTCAAATACATCGCTCGCCGGGTGTTGTGGCTCATCCCTGTCCTTCTGGCAGTGGCCTTCATCACCTTCTCCCTGATGCATCTGGTCCCCGGAGGCCCGTGGGACATGGAGAAGCAACTGGCGCCGCAGGTTGTGGAGAACCTGAACCGGAAATACAATCTCGATAAGCCCTTTGCTATCCAGTTCGCCAGTTTTGTGTGGAATGCGGTGCGGGGCGACCTGGGCGTTTCGTATTCGTATCAAGACCAGGGTGTTACCCAGATACTGTTGCGCGGCCTCCCCATAACAGCAGGGCTGGGGGCGGTGGCCTTTCTGATATCAGTTGTGATCGGCATTCCCCTCGGCATAGCTGCCGCGCTGAAGCAAAACGCAACGATAGACTATATTTCGGTCTTCTTCTCCACCATTTTTGCCAATGTACCCGGGTTCGTCCTGGGCATTCTGTTCATCATCGTCTTCTCCGTCACGCTGCACGTCTTGCCCGCGGGCGGCTGGGGTTCCGTCAAGCAGGTCATCTTGCCCGCTTTTGCGTTAGCGGCCCTACCGGCGGCTTATATTGCCCGGGTCACCAGGGCCAGCATGCTGGAGGTGAAACGGCAGGACTATGTCCGGACGGCCCAGGCGAAGGGCCTGGCGGGCAGGGTTATCGTGGTCCGCCACATGTTGCGCAACGCCCTCATCCCGGTCATGACTATTGCCGGCCCCGAGCTGGCTGCCCTGGTCGCAGGCTCTTTCATCATCGAAAGTCTGTTTTCCATCCCCGGCATTGGTCGCCTCTTTGTCCAGGGCGTATTTGCCCGGGACTATGGACTGATTATGGGCACCATACTTTTCTATGCGCTGGCGGTGGCCCTGGTGAATCTGGTGGTAGATATTCTCTACGCCGTCGTCGATCCCCGAATACGCTACGAGTGAGCCAGGGAAAATGGCAGCGGTCGCAGAAGCAGTCCGTCCCCACCACACCCTGTGGGTTGACGCCCTCATCCGGCTCAAACGCAATCGCCTCGCCGTGGCCGGAGGCATCATCATCTCCTCGATCGCCGCGCTGGCCTTCCTTGTTTCTATTTTCTCCCCGTACGGTTTCGCTCAACAGGACTTGAATGCCATCCTTCAGGGGCCGAGCCGGTCTCATTTGTTCGGTACCGATGATCTGGGGCGTGATGTACTCACCCGGTTGCTCTACGGCGCCCGCACCTCTCTAGCCGTGGGCATCTTCGCTCAGTTCATCGTGCTGGTGATAGGGATCCCTGTTGGCGCCTTCTCCGCCTCCGCCGGCGGCAGGGTGGACAACTTTGTTATGCGCTTTGTGGATGTGATGTACGCCTTCCCCGACATATTGTTTATTATCCTCATCCGCTCCATCCTCGGCGGCAGTATCTACATGATGTTCCTGGCCATCGGGTTGGTGGCCTGGGTGAACGTGGCCCGGCTGGTGCGCGGTCAGATACTCTTCTTGAAACAGAGAGACTTCGTCACTGCCGCGCGGGCCATGGGCGCCCCGGAGCGCTATATCACCATAAAGCATTTGATTCCCAACTCCCTGGGGCCCGTCATTGTGGCGGTGACCTTCAACATACCCCGGGCCATATTCGCTGAGGCTGCCCTGAGCTACATCGGCATCGGAATCCAGCCTCCTACCCCTAGCTGGGGCACGATGATCCGGGATGGTTACGACGTCATGTTTGCGTCGCCCCACCTGGTGTTCTTCCCCGCGCTGGCCATCGGCGCTCTCATGCTGTCTTTCACTTTTCTGGGAGACGGGCTCCGGGACGCCCTTGACCCCCGGTTGAGGCGGTGAACGTGGAGTCCATCTTAGAGGTCTGCAATCTGACTACCCATTTCGCTACCGAGGACGGGCTGGTGAAGGCGGTGAATGGAGTGTCCTACAATGTGGCCAAAGGCGAGACCATTGCGCTGGTAGGAGAAAGCGGCAGCGGCAAGACGGTCAGCGCCCTGTCTATTCTGCGACTGATTCAGGAGCCGCCCGGCAAAATCGTATCCGGCAGCGTGACTTTTGAGGGCGTCGATCTCCTGAAGTTGTCGGGCGAGGAGATTCGACGGGTGCGGGGCGCCAAAATCGCCATGGTCTTTCAGGAGCCTATGACGTCCCTGAATCCGGTACTAACCATAGGCCGCCAGATTTCCGAGACTCTTGAACTGCACCAGCAGATGGGTAAGCAAGAGGCCTTGCGGGAAACGATTCGCCTGCTGGGGGTGGTGGGCATTCCCCAGGCTGAGCGGCGGGTGAAGGACTATCCTCATCATTTCAGCGGCGGGATGCGGCAGCGCGCCATGATAGCTATGGCGATATCTTGCCGCCCGCAGGTCCTCATTGCCGATGAGCCGACCACCGCGCTGGACGCCACCATCCAGGCCCAGCTTCTTGAGCTGCTCCGGGGCATAACCAGGGAACTGGGCACTTCGGTGATCATGATCACGCACAACCTGGGCATTGTCGCCAGATATGCCCGGAGGGTGTATGTGATGTATGCCGGCGGCATTGTGGAACACGGCCTGGCTCAAATGGTGTATGACGACCCGCGCCACCCTTATGTTGCCGGACTGCTCGCCTCGGTGCCTCGCCTGGACGAGGCCAGAAAGACCCGGCTGGTGTCCATCGGGGGCCAGCCGCCGGACCTCATGTTTCCGCCCCCTGGATGTACCTTCAGACCACGCTGTTCCTATGCCGATCAGTGCCGGGAGAGTGACGCCGGGCTGATCGAAGTAGCGCCCGGTCACTATAGTTCCTGCCAGTTGGGGCAGCAAAGGAAGCCGCCGTGGTCGAAAACGCTCTGATAGAAGTCAGGAATCTGAGCAAGCACTTTGCCGTTGGTACCGGGCTGCTCCGCCATGACGGCGGGGCGCGGATCAAGGCGGTGGACAACATCTCCTTTGATATCGGCAAAGGAGAAACCCTGGGGCTGGTGGGGGAGAGTGGTTGTGGAAAGACCACTGCTGGCAGGTGTATCATCATGCTCCACCGGCCCACTTCAGGAGACATACTGTTCCAGGGCCGGAATCTGTGCAATATGGCTGATGAAGAGCTGAGGCCGCTGCGGCAGAAGTTCCAGATTGTCTTCCAGGACCCCTACGAATCCCTGGACCCCCGCTTTACCGCCTCAGACGCCATAGGCGAGCCCCTGCGCATCCACGGCACCCTGCGCGGGCAGGCCTATCGGGAACGGGTCGGGGAGCTTCTCAACCTGGTGGGTCTGTCGCCCTACATGGCCGAGCGGTATCCCCACGAGTTCAGCGGGGGCCAGCGGCAGCGTTTGGGAATCGCCCGGGCCCTGGCGCTTAACCCCAGCTTCATTGTATGCGACGAACCGGTTTCCGCCCTCGACGTCTCCATACAAGCTCAGATCATGAACCTTCTCGATGACCTCCAGCAACAACTGGGCATCTCCTATCTCTTTATTGCCCACGACCTATCGGTAGTGCGCCACATCAGCCGGCGGGTGGCGGTGATGTACCTGGGCAAGATCGTAGAACTATCTGACTGCGACCAACTGTACAAGAACCCGCTTCATCCCTATACCAGGGCCCTTCTTTCCGCGGTCCCCATTCCCGACCCCAAAGTAGAGGCCACGCGAACAACCATTGTCCTTAAGGGAGAGATACCCAGCCCTCTGAACCCGCCGTCAGGCTGCGTCTTTCACCCGCGCTGTCCGAGCGCCTTCGCCCCTTGTCCCACCGTGGTCCCGGTTTTCAGAGATGCGGGCGGCGGCCACGCCGTAAGCTGTCTTCTTTATCCCACGTCGCAGCCATAGCGGATTTGGTGCGGCTTCCGCCGTTGGACCAATCACCCATGCGCCGGTGCCGCACCATGAAGCCGTAGGGTGGGTGAAGCGAGCCGACAAGCCAGGCCCCCGCTCTCGGACATAGCCTGTCAGGTAGCGCCGGCGGGCTACGCCTCCAAACCGCGAGCGTAACCCACCGTTGTAGCGGGGGGCGGCGAGAAGCGTGGGGCACGCGGCAGCGTGCCGCTACATTTTCTGCCGCTGCTTTTCCAGCTTCTCCCCGGTCTGGTAGTGTTCGCCCTTCAGCGCCAGCTCGGCTTCCTCTTCGTTTTCTTTCGTCCAGTGGCCCAGGGAATAGCCATGCCAGGGCACCTGGGGCTTTAACGGAGGCAGGCCGAGGTCTTCCCATATCTTTTTGGCCCGTTCCATGTATTCTTTCCTGGGCAGCGAGACCGGCGGGTAGCCCCACTTCCGGGTGGCGTCTATCAGCATCGAGGAGCACCCGCGGGGCAGGGGGTAGCGCCGCTCCGGAGAGTCCGGTGGCGCCGCGGAATGGTCCAGGGCCGGAATTTTGCCGTAGGTTATCTGCGTGTCGCGGTGGGGCTGCATGCGGAAACTCAGGGCCCAGTTGACCGAATCAGGGTCCCTCGGGTCGATGTCTTCATCCACGATGATGATAATTTTGCCGATGTGGTTGTCCAGGTTGGCCGCGGAGTAGAGCGCCTTCCAGGGCTGGGCGGGGTGGGTCTTCTTCATCTTGATGACGCAGTACTGCCAGGCCCCGCTGCTCTCGTGGAAGGCCACCTCCTGGATGTTCGGCAGGCCGCAATCGTACCTGAGATGCTTGTAATAGACGGCTTCGGCGGCGATTTGCCTGAGCTTGCTGCTTTCGGAGGGAGGGAACTGGCTCAGGAAGGCGACATAGATGGGGTTCTTGCGGAAGGTGATAGCGGTGACGTTCATGTAGGGGTTCATCATCTCCCCGCCCATGTAGCCGGTGTATTCGCCGAAGGGCGCCTCCCTTTCCAGGGCATCCGTGGGAATGACGCCTTCGACCACGATTTCGGCGTTGGCCGGGACCTCGATATCCACGGTCTGGCACTTGACCAGTTTCAACGGCTCGCCGGAGATTCCACCGGAGACGTCGTATTCATCCACGCCGTAGGGCAGGTGGCTGACCGCGGTGAAACCCAGGTTGGGCGGGGCGCCTATGACGGCCGCCGCCTGCAAGGGTATCTTGCGGTCATGGCACTTTTCCCAGTGCGTCCAGAGGTCTTTGGGCGGGGAACTGCTGACGCCCAGCCGGGTGGGGCCTTTAATCATGCTGCGGTAGACGCCGACATTCCTGATGCCGGTTTCCGGGTCTTTGCTCACCCAGCAGGCCGAGGTGAAGTAGGGCGCGTTGTCAAAGCCGGGGGTGGAGATGGGGACCGGCAGCATCCCCAGACCTCCGTGCTGGACCAGGTGCTCGCCGGTGAAGATCACGTCATGGACCGGCCCGGTTGGTACCATGACCGGCTTGACGGGCTTCAACTGGGCCTGCGTCCATTTCTCGATGATTTCATCCTCTTTGCACTTCATCCCCAGGGCGTAGATCTGCCGGGAAGCGGCGTGGCAGGCGATCAGCACCGGGATGGTATAGGTCTTGCCTTTGACGTCAACCACGTCCTCGAAGAGGAAAGCCTTGCGCTGTTCCTCGGGCAGGCCGCGGAACTGCCAGCGGACCAGGGGGTGCAGCTCGGTGTCTTTGTTGATGCGTTTCTTGACGCGGACGAGCTTACCGGCCTTTTCCAGCGCCCGGATGTAGTCCCTCATGTCTTTGTAGTAGGCCATCGTCTTCTCCGCTTTCCTCTCCCGTGACGGGAGACAGGACATTTCCTCTCCCTCGACGGGAGCCGCATAATCTCCTCTCCCTCGATGGGAGAGGATTAAGGTGAGGGTGATTACAGGTTCGAATGCCCTCACGGTAACCCTGTCCACCTGCGCCGGGCGGCGTTTCGGCCCGCGCCTGGGGTCAGGGTCGGCATATTGTCGCAATGTCCGGCGAAAAATTCAAGTTGGCTACGGGATACGGGGCCGCGGAACGGTTTCGTGGTTATGCTGCAGGCGAAAAGCCGCAGGTATTCTGGAAAAATGTGCGGAAAAGGTCTCGACGTTGGGGGGCGTGTTCTATGATAAGTGAGGTTGTCTGGTTCCCCGGCGTTTTCCGGATTCCCCCTTTACCCATCCCGGGCAAGCCCGGTTTTTGTCACGAAAGACGGTCCTGGGAGTCCCTGCAACATCGCTCCGCGTCGCGTCCCCTGCCGGAGTTCTGGTAGAATGAGGGCAAATACGGACCTTTGACTGTGGAGGCGCCCATTGAGAAAGCTACGAATACCAGCAACACTTTTATGCCTTCTCCTGGCGGCAGGGCTGGCGGCGGCGTGTCGCCAGGCCGTCCCCGACGCGTGGGACCGGAACATACCCCCGTCCGGGCCGGAAGCAGTCCCGACGTCAACGCCCGGCGAACCACCGGTTGCCCAAATCCCTGTCACCCCGCCCGGACCATCGCCCACGCCGGAGTGCCGGTACGCCAAGCTGGACGGGCAGTTGAGCGCCCTGATGTACACCAGGGAAAACATATCCACCTATCCCCCGGAAAAGGGTTCGAGGCTGGAGATGCTGCTGGCACGACCAAAGATCAGCGTCCTTATGCGATTAAGTCGGTCTCCCTCGGAACAAGAAGTAAGAGAACTGGAAGCCAGAGGGTTCGAGTTCGGCAGGCGTCTGGATGGAACGGTAAGCATTCGCTCCATACCCGACGGTTCGTTCATTGCCAGCGCCCTCATTCCCTGGGACGCGGTTTGCTGGTTTGTAGACCAAGAGTATGTTGTTCACCTCAGTACGACGGAATTGGACCCCGGCCGACTTAACTAAGTTGAAAGGACAAGCATGGGTAAGAAGTTCGCCAAAGTTATCTCGTCAATCTGGCTGGCGGCTGTGCTCGTCGTCCAGCCCGGCTTTCCAGAGGGTACGTCAGGTCTCGAAGCAGTTGCGGCGGTGGCAAGATACGCGCCTACCAAACTGGACGCCGGCCTTTCGGCCCTTCTTTACCGGATGAGAATTGGCGACATCAGGCCCGGAACGGAGGTGGACTCGATCGTCAAGGAAGCCGAGAAACTCGGCGGAATAGCCGTTTACCTCCGTGCTCTGAACAAGCTCGGCCCGGAGCAGCTCGCGGCTATCGAATCCTTGGGGGCGAAGCTCGGCCGGGGAAGGGACGGTTCGGTATCCAACCTGGGCAATATCTACAGCGCTCGGATTTCTTTGAACAAGCTCCAGCAACTGGCTGACTTGCCATTCATCCATACGCTCAGCACTCCGGAGTGGCCGAAACCCAGGCCTGCCCTTAACACCAGCGTGCCCGACACACGCGGCGACCTGCTGTGGAGGATGAAGGACAACAGCAGTAACTACTTGACCGGGCAAGGGGTAAAGGTCGCCAATCACGACACGGGAATTGACCAGTTTCACCCGGATTTCTGGCGGAACAATCCTGCCGACCCGCAGCAGGCACCCAGGCAGTGGACGGACCGGGGGGCGGCTGGCTACAACCCGGGAGAAGATGTCGTTGTCGGTTACGAAAATGAAGGGACCCTCAATCACATCAACACCACGGGCAACCAAGCTTTCGAGTGGAAGATAGATTTCCTCTACATCGACCGAGGCAACCAGGGCCAGGTCGGGGCGAGGGATTTCGGGGAGGGTTCGGGGTTCACCGAATCCACGCCCAGCTACGGCGAAAAGCTTTTTATGGTTGAGGACACGAACAACAACGGGGTCTTCGATGTGAATGACAGGCTGATACCGCTCTGGACCAGCAAGATTTATGCCAGCTACTACCGGCCGGACTGGCAGTCTGTCCCTGTACGAAGGTACCGCGGCATAGACCTGATTAGAGCGGCCAGGGATCCCGATGGGCATGGCACGGAGACGACGGGCGTGATGGCCAGCGGCGCGGTAGGCAAGGGGAGGACTTACGTGGGTATGGCGCCGGACGCCGACTACATTGTAGGGAGCTGGTTCAAGAACGCCCCGGGCGTTGACCTGTTCACTTTCTAGGGGTGGGCTCAGGGGGATGGCGCGCAGGTTATGGTTTATGAATACAGCTACCAGCTCTATTGGAAGTTTTTGGACGGCTCCTCTGAAGAGGAAGTCCTCATAGATGCACTTGCCGGGGAAGGAATTCCCCAAGTGGTGTCGGCGGGGAACCAGGCCAACGCCGGCTTGCACTATTACCGGGATACGCCCAACGGACAAAGCGTTAACGCCACGTTCGACGTGCCCCAGCGGCCGCAAGGGCAGCACGTGAGGACGGTCCAGCAGTCGGTGTTGTGGCTTTCCTCGAAGGGGTTGAACGTCTCTGTGCAGGTGACCAACCCTGCGGGGAACACGTGGACGGGACAGTGACGGTGCAATAACCGAGGGTCAGTCCCCCGTAGCGGCGCGCTGCCGCGCGCCCATCCCGGGCCGGGCTTGCCGCTGTGGCGGGCAGGTGCAACGTGCCCGTACGGGTTGCGAACCGGCGCCCGCGCCGGTTCGCAACCCCGATGCAACGGGGCGACGCCTCGGGGACAAGGGGTGTCGCTGCGGTTTTGGCCGGCCAAGTTCTCCCGTCCTGGCCCGGTGGGTTCGCGCAGCCGCCCTGCTGCGCCGCGGCCCCTCCTGCGCTTAACCCACCCTACACGGCTTTCGACACCCGTAAGGGTGTCGCCAGGTGATCTGCGCACCCGTAAAGGGTGCGGCTACGTTCTACGTCACCGGCAGACGGGACTGCCTGGTGATGTCCAGTGCCTCCTGGAAATGCTTTATTCCCATAGGCACCGGCCTTTCGAAATCGCCGCTGCGGGCGGCGCAGAACCTGGCTTCCTGGCATATCGCCTGTATGTCGGCGCCGGAGAAGCCCTCGGTCAGCGGCGCCATGGCGTCGATAACGCTTCTCTGGGATGTCCCGGCAGCGAATTTGGCTTCTCTCAGGTATATGCGGAAGATGTCGCGCCGCTCGCTTTCATCCGGAAGTGAGAGGGCAATGTGGGTGCCGAACCTCCCCGGTCGCAGGAGGGCCGAGTCGAGCAGGTCCATGCGGTTAGTGGCCGCCAGGACCACCACCCCGCTTAACGGGCCGATGGCGTCCAGTTCCGTTAGAATCTGGTTGACCACTCTTTCCGTGGTCTTGGTGCTCGCGTCCTGACCCCGACGCGGAGTGATGGCGTCAACCTGGTCGAAGAACAGGATGGAAGGGGCGACGCGCCGCGCCAGTTCAAAGAGGTGCCTGATTTCTTCTTCGGACTCGCCCAGCCACTTGCTGAAGATCTCGGGCCCCCGGACCACGATGAAGTTCACCTGGCACTCGGCGGCCAGGGCTTCGACCAGGAGGGTTTTGCCGCAGCCGGGCGGGCCGCTCAGGATAATCCCCGAAGGTGTCTTGATTCCCATGTTGGAAAAGGTATCACGGTGCAGCAGCGGCATAGCCACCAGCTCCAGCAGCCGTTTCTTGGTAGTGGCGAGGCCGCCGACGTCCTCCATCCGGGCGTCCGGTATGGTCACCAGCGCCTCCCTCATGGCCGAGGGGCGGGTGCGGCTGAGGGCATGCTCAAAATCGGCTTTCTCGACGGTGAGGCCCTCCACGGTCACTATTTCACCGGTCAGGGGCCCGGTCCCCAGTTTTACCCGTTTCCGCAGCGCGTTGAGTCCAGCCTCGCGGCACACCTCCATGAGGTCGGCGCCGACAAAGCCGTGCGTCCGTCTGGCGATTTCGGGTAAGGAATCCTCGGCTTCCTTGCTGAGAGGCATACCGCGGGTGTGAATCTGGAGGACCTGAAGTCGCCCTTCGGCGTCCGGCGGGCCGATAAAGATCTCTTTGTCGAAACGTCCGGGCCGCCTCATCGCCGGGTCGACGGAGTCGACCCGGTTGGTGGTGCCGATGACGATAACCCCGGTGCTCTTCTTCAGTCCGTCGAGCAGGCTCAGGAGCTGGGCCACCATCCGGGTGTCGGCCTGGGTGCCGCTTTCGCCGCGGCGCGGGGCAATGATATCGAGCTCGTCCACAAATATGATGGAAGGGGCATGGTGGCTGGCCTCTTCGAAGATGCCTCTCAGAATGGCTTCGGTCTGTCCGTAGGCGGTGCTGATTATCTCCGGCCCGTTGATGAACTCGAAATGGGCCTCAATCTCATTGGCGATGGCCAGGGTCAGGTGTGTCTTGCCCACTCCCGGAGGTCCGTGGAAGATGATCCCCTTGGGGGGTTTGATTCCCAACTGGGCGTAGGCCTGGGGATAGCGCAACGGCAGTTCGACCAGCTCCCGGATGGTTTCCAGCTCTTTTTCGAGGCCGCCGACATCCTCGTAGGTCACCGTGGGAGATGCCCCTCCCTCGGAAACCAGTTCGAGCTGCGTCGCGGGTTCGAAGAAACCGGGGCCGGTTTCCACGCTGACCACACGGAAAACGGTGGCGTTCACGTCGCCCGGAACGGTGATGGGGAATAGCGTACCCTCGCTGAGGGGCTGCGCCGCGTCCAGGAGCGCCTTCCGTAAAGCGGCGACAATGTCCTCTTTCTTGGCCTGAGTCGGCGTCAGGGGCGCCAGAAAGGCCTTCTTCAATAGACCCGGCTGGGCTCTTTCAACCTGGACCTCTTCACCCAGTTCCCCTTTCAGGGCCTGGCGGAGATAACGGTCGACCCGGATGCTGCCCTTGCCCTTATCTTCGGGAGGGGCCTTGGCGATTTTGGCGAGTATCTTGCGGTTGTGGTGCGTCCTGATCTCTACCACATCCCCTTCCTTGACGCCGATCTTGGCCAGCGCCTCGGGATCGATGTAGCAGCACCCGTCCCGGCCTCCGCTGGCAGAGCTGCGCAGCAATTCCAGTTTAGTTGGCATTTAGATGTTTCCTCCGTTACAGTGCCACAGGCGTCCCCGCCTGTGCGGGCTCGACTTCAGTCATGTCTGGATTGGGCGAACAAGATGGTAATATAGCACGTTTTGGTCTCGGCTGTCATTCTGAGCGCAGTCGAAGAATCTTTCGTCCCTGGAGGTCGTGGCGGACAACCAGAGTACTACGGGGCTCACACAAAGACACCAAGACACAAAGTTTACTCATGTTCCTTTGGGGCTATGTCTTTGGGTGAATCTTCCGAGAAAGGACAAGCCCTGTCGCTACAAAGACCCTTCGACTTCGCTCAGGGTGACAGTAGCAGGGACAAGCCCGGGGGGCACGCGGGAGCGTGCCGCTACGGCTTGCGTTCGGCCTGGAGCTTGTCCGCGATCTGCTGGCGCAGGAGTTTCTTGTCCACCTTTTGCTCCCCGGCCATGGGCATGGCTTCGATGAGCTCCAGCCTCTCCGGAAGTTTGAACGCGGCGAGGTTCTTTTCCTTCAGAAAGCCTGTCATCTGGTCAAAAGTCAGGGTCTGCCCCTTTTTAGGGACTACGAAGGCGCAGGCCTTTTCACCCATGATGGCGTCCGGCATGGCCACCACCGCGACGTCCGCCACCTTCGGATGGGTGAGGAGGATGCTCTCGATTTCAATAGGATAGATGTTCTGTCCTCCCCTGATGATCATGTCTTTTTTCCGGCCCACCACCATCAGATTGCCGTGCTCGTCGAACTTCCCCAGGTCCCCCAGCCGGTACCAGCCGCCGGCCCAGGCCTGGTTGGTAGCCTCGATATCCTTGTAGTATCCGGAGATGGCGCTGGGGCTGCGGCTCCAGATTTCTCCGACGGATCCCGGCGGTGCATCCCTGCCGTCGTCGTCAACGAGCCTTATCTCCGTCCCGTCCACGGGTCTGCCGACCGTCCCCAGGCGTTGCTCCCGGGGCAGGTCCGGCGAGGTGAGGACTTCGCCGCCCCAGTCGGTGGCGCCCAGGACGATGATGACCTTGCCGCCCATCTTTTCCTCGGCTTCGCGGCCAATGTTCGGGTCCAGCACGGACGAGGTGCACCACCAGATTCTAACCGACTTGTAGCTGTATTTATCGCGGTTGGGATGCCGCACCATCATTGCCAGTTGCGCCGGAACGACGGACACGATGGTGCATTTTTCTTTCTCTATCAGCTTCAACGCCTCTTCGGCGTCAAACCGCTCCAGCATGACGATCTTCGCGGCTTTAAGAGGACCGCCGGTGTAGGCCGGAAAGTTGGGACCCCCCGGGGCCGGGCCGACGACGGCGAAGATGTCATCTTTGTTGAGCTTGATCACCTCCGCGTTCTTGCCCCACTGGTAGATACGGGTGCAGGCGGGGTACTCGACGAACTTGGGCATGCCGGTGGTGCCGGTGGTGTGGACCACCAGGGAAAACTCGGTCGAAGGGGTCCTGGTCTTCCGGAGCGTGTCCGGGGGAAATTCCTTTTCGATGGGGCGCTCTATCATGTTCTTTAAGGAAATGGCCCCCGGGGGGATGCTTCCTCCGGGGACAAGGATGTGTCTCAGCCTGGAGAGGCCGGGGCGCAACTCCTGGACCATCTGGAAATGATCGAACCCCCGGTACTCCCAGGGAATGACCACGGCCGCAGCATCCAGGTATTTGAGAATGTGGCCCATCTCGGCATGCCGGTAGTTGCGGAGGGCCTGGAGGCAGAGGAGGCCGGCTTTTTCACAGGCAACCCTCAGCAGGGGCACCTCCACCATATTGGGCAACTGGACCACCACCATCTCATCTTTCTTCAGGCCGAGGTCGAGAAAGCCCAGGGCCAGGCGGTCGATCCACCGGTTGGCCTGCGACCAGGTGAGGCGGCGGGAGTGGTCCACCAGGGCCTCTCTATCGGGGTAGTTCCGGGCGTTATTCTCGTACAGGTCGGAAAGCGTTTCGGCGCTCCAGATACCCTGGCTGGTATATTTCTTGATTACTTCGTCAGTGTAAAGGGTTGCTTTAGCCATGGTGGTCCTTTCAGCAGTCCCTCCCCCTTTGCGAAACTGATCTTTACCCATAATCTCGGTTGCTGGACACAGAGGGTCTCTTGAGATGTGGGACATGGGCGTAGCCAATAGATTGACTGCTCTAAGGCAACGTTGCGGATAACCGGTACCACAGGCGTCCCTGCCTGTGAGCGCTGG
>JACQUA010000036.1 GCA_016210565.1 Chloroflexota bacterium | reverse complement strand
CGGGATCCTCAAGGTCTGGCGGGGCGACCATGCTGAGCGACGGTCTTACAAGACCAAGAATGAAACGGTCTACCCCGTCATCCATGGTTTATTTATTTCCTGTATTATAAGATACAAGAATGACAGAGCGTTCAGGCACTTTCATTGTGCATGGTCCCGACTGGTCGGGATGGGCGATTGTTTCGTGTTCATTAGTGTTCATTCGTGGTTTCATTTTTCGCGCGATTTGATTGTGGGACAAGGAGGTTTGCATTGACAATAAGCGAGACCATGGCTGACATCTTGCTGGCGATGGAGTTTGACCGGTTGCCCGCCAGCGCCGTGTCCAGCGCCAGAAAGCTGCTTCTGGACCATCTCTGCGTGGCTGTTGTCGGAAGCCGGACTCCCTGGGGACGGGTCGTGTCGTCCCTGGTGGGCCAGTTGGGAGGTGTGGCCGAAAGCTCGGTGTATTTTACGCGGCAGAAGCTGCCGGCCCCAAACGCTGCTCTGGTAAACGGGGCGTTTGCTCACGGTTTCGAACTGGATGACCGGGGAGGCGTCGGGATGCATGCCGGCGCCGTGGTCATTCCGGCTGCCATCGCCATGGGCGAGCGAACGGGCACTGATGGTCGCACTCTCCTCGCGGCCATAGTTTCAGGATACGAAGTCCTTTACAGGCTATCGTTTGCCATGGGGTCCATCGGTGGGCTTGGACACCATCCGACCGGCACTATGGGACCATTTGGCTCCACAGTGTCCGCCGGCAGAATACTGGGGCTGGACAGGGAGCAGCTAGTCTCGGCGCTGGGGCTGGCGGGCAATTTTCCCACCGGGGTCTACGAATTCTACAAGGGTACCACCGAAAAAAGGGTTTTTGCCGGGAGGGCCGCCGAAGCTGGGGTGTGGTCATCTCTTCTGGCTGCGGCAGGCATCATCGGCGCACGGACGATTTTCGAGGGCGAGTTTGGATTCTGCCGGTCGTTCAGCCGCAACCCCGACCTTCCGAAGTTAGTCGAGGGCCTGGGACAGGAGTTCTGCATAAACCGGGTCCGGGTCAAGCGGTATCCGTGCGCCGGATCGATACATCCCTACATTGAAGGGGCTTTGTCGCTTCGCAGAAAAAACTCCATGACAATTCAGCAAGCTGAAAACGTAAGCAAGGTGCTGATTGAAGGCAGGCGACTGGATAGACGGAATGAGACCGATATCCCCAATGTGACAGCGGCGCAATACAGCGTGCCTTACGCGGTCGTGGTCACCCTGTGCCACGGGCGGCCCACCATGTGGGCCTTCTCGGACGAAGGCGTTAACGACCCGTGCGTCCGGAGACTCCTGGGTCGATGTGAGACGGTGGGGCGGCACGATTATCCGGGAATGGGACGGATAACGGTCTGTCTGAAAGACGGGACAACGCTGACGGAAGAGGTAATCGACACGGAAAAGCCGGTGGTCGATGTGGATAGACAAGAAATCATCAACAAAGGGATCGATGTAATCACTCCCGGCATTGGGGCAAAAGGCGCGCAAGAGTTGGTTACGGCGCTGGACAACATCGTAGCCAAAATCGAGGACGCAACGGATATCAGGAAGGTGATGGAACTGGTACCTGACGCGGTTAGCGCCTGACCCGGTATCGACCGGACCATGTGCGGACGGAGTGGAGGATGCCCCCGCCCGCATAGAAAAAACCGTGGCGTAATCTTCTCCCCCGGGTGATTGCCTCTTGATGAATGAGTGATCGCCTGCGGGCCGTTTCCAGGCGCTGAAGGGCGGCTTTCACTTCAGCAGGTGCCCGAACATTTCCCGCGCGATCCTCATCTGGTTTGGCAGGTCGATCTGAAAATCCTCATTGATGGCGTCGAAATATCCTGGTTTGGGCAGGGTTTCAGGAATTACGTGGTCCTTGGACACATCCACCCTGGCGCTGGGCAATAAAGTGGCCTGGCTCATGATGGTCTGCCCTTCCTTGGCCAGAAACCAGTTGAGGAACAAGCGCGCAGTGTTGGGATGGGGCGCCCGGTTCAAGAGGGCTATGTAGGATGAGCCTCCTCCGGTAAAAGTGCCATCTATGGCCAGAAGCTGCACACGAGCGCCAGCCTTAGTGAAAGTACCCATCAGAGTTGACGCAGGCGCTATTCCCACGGGATACTTCCCCTGGGCTATCCAGTCCCATTGGAGGCGCTCGTCCCGCACGATCACAGGGTCCTGCCTTGCCAGGTCTCGCATGTAGTCCAGACCGGCGATCTTGCTCACCACATTGAACCAGGCTACAGAGGCTCCAGGGCCGGTGGGGTCGAACATCACCATCTTCCCTTTGAACCTGGGGTTCAGCAGGTCACGATGGGACTTTATCTCTTCGGGCTTGACCAGGTCGGTGTTAATCCCCAGGGGGAGCACGGCGTAGTGGACATAGGGGAAGAGGGTGCGGTCCCTATCCACAAAGGTCAGTTTCCCGTTCAACCAGTTCCTGGGGTCGGTCACTTCCGGCAGGATAAGCGCTGTCTCTAAGGGGTCAAAGGCCCCGGCCGGTTTGAGAGTATTTAGTCCAGTCGGGATTCCTCCCATGTAAAGGTCTACCG
Source organism: Chloroflexota bacterium (assembly GCA_016210565.1). Taxonomy (GTDB): domain Bacteria; phylum Chloroflexota; class Dehalococcoidia; order JACQUA01; family JACQUA01; genus JACQUA01. The sequence continues at coordinate 9,142 of JACQUA010000036.1, read as the reverse complement.
TGTAAAGCCCGGCCTTCCGGTGCGCTATGACCCTCTGGGCAGTTTCCCCAATTCTTCCGGTACCGAATTCAATCCCGACACCATGTTTCATGGTGAAGGCTTGATTTAGAGGAGTTGCGACCTCGGGCCCAAAAGCGCTGACTATTACCACGTTCCCCTCTTTCCGGGCATCGTTGAGCACTCTTTCCCAGGTCTGTTCCCAGGCTGCTCCCGGAGCGGCAACGGCGGCAGCAATAGATACGGGTACTTGAGGCGCGACCTCTGGCGCGCAGGCAATCAGGAAGACAGCTACGGATATCGCGAGGCCAGCAATTTTTTTCATTTACCCCTCCTTGTAACTTTCTATGACAACGGCCTGTAGCCGACCGCGACGGCGCGGGTGCCTGGGCGGAACGACACGGACAAGCCTTGTCGCTACGGGTACCGGACGTCCTGCCAGTGCCTGAGTTGCATTCGGGACGATGATCTCCACAGTCGCCCGGCCAGTCTTCTCGCCATTGACCACCGGCAGCAGCGTCTGGCTTCCCGTTGCCCTTGCTTATCCCCCCGCTATTTGTTTATACTCTTACAGGTGACTCTCTATCTTACCTTTTGGGCGATATTCTTGCCTGACTACAATTGTAGCCGGGAAGGAGGAGCCCGAATACAGGTTTCTTCCATTCCTTGAGCTGTTTTTTGACTATTCCTGCAAAATATCGGATTAACGAAGAGTTCGGAAATATCACGTTTGGAGGAACCACGGTGAAAAGAAGTCTCGTGTTGATTGTCAGTTTCATCCTTCTTTTGTCGGCTGCAGCGGTGGCATGTTCTCAGAGACCGCCGCTTCCGGAGCAACGCGCGCCCGCGGGCGGACAGACCGAGCCGGCAAGCTCAGCCAAAGCGGCCTGGGAGCAGGAGTGGGAGCGGACGCTGGCGGCGGCCAGGAAAGAGGGGAGCGTCACCTTCAACTCGGGCTCGGGATATACCGCTGAGTGGCGGCGGGCTTTCTCTGAAGCCTTTTCACAGAAGTATTCCATAACGGTGGATTTCGTAGTGGGGCCGACGGGCGACACCATCGCCCGCCTGGTGAAGGAACAGCAAAACAAGGTCTATAATGCAGACGTAACGATGATGTCGAGCGGCTATGTGAGGGTGCTGGAAGACCTTCTGCAACCGTTTGAACCGGCGTTGATCCTGCCGGAAGTCACTGACCGCAGGAACTGGTGGCGGGGCGAATACACATGGCTCGACCCGGACCGCAAGACCATGTTCGCGTTTCGGGAGGCCGTGGTGCCCACGTGGGTGATCAACACGGACCTGGTCAAGCCCGGTGAACTGAAGTCATGGAATGATCTGCTGGAACCGAAATGGAAAGGAAGGTTGCTCCTCAATGACCCCACGCTGAGCGGGGCCGGTCAGCAGAACATGACTATACTCGCCTACCGCATCAAGGACTGGGACTACATCAGGGCGTTGTTGAGACAGGAACCGGACGTGCAACGGGACAATAACCTGATGATGCAGTGGGTGGCACGGGCGAAATATCCGTTTGTCATAAGCCCGCGTAACGCCGTGGTGTATGAATTCATGCAGGCGGGGGCGCCCCTCGCTTACGTGACCCCGGCGGAAGGCACTTACACCAGCGTTGGCGACGGGATAATCGGCCTGCTGCAGCACAGCCCGCATCCCAACGCGGCCAGGGTGTTCATCAACTTCTTTTTGAGCAAAGAGGGACAGACCATCTTCGCCCGGAACAACGGCTATCAGAGCCTCAGAGTTGACGTACCCACCGATTTCCTGGAGCAGGCTACGGTGCGTCAACCGGGAGGGAAATACTTTTCCACGCTGGACAGGGACTACCTTGAGAACGACCTCCGGCTGAGGGAAGAAGTCGTAAAGCTATTCCAGGCCTACTTGAAGAAGTAGAAGGTCCTGATGTGGAGGCGCCAGAACCAAAATGACGAATGACGACCTCCGACTTGATCGGGGGCGAATGACGAATCAATGACGAATGACGAAGTCCGAATGACGAGTGACCAACTGCATCACGCATGCCGGTGGCGCACCATGAAGGTGAAAATGGCCGTGGCGGAACCCGTAGCGGCGAACCCATCTCGACAAGTCCCCCGATGCATCGGGGCCGCCGACTGGGGTGTGTGCGCCCGCCGGCGGGCAGACACGGTGGTCTGCCCCTACGGCCCCGTAAGTAGAAAGGACAACATTAATGGGTACAACAATGGGTCCAACTGAACACGTGGCGGGGTGGATCGTTAACACAACCTGTGACAACCTTCCGGTCGAGGCAAAGCTGGTAGCCCAGGAAGCGGCTTTTGACGCCATCGGGACGATGCTGGCGGGTTCGGCCCAGCCCCTGGGCAGGATCATCGTCGACTACGTTGGGGGAGCAGGCGGTAAGGGCGAGGCGACGATCCTCCCCGGGGGGCGGCGCCTGCCCGCCTGCAATGCCGCCCTGGTCAACGGCACGCTGGGTCACGCTCTCGACTACGATGACTGGAGCGGTTTCGGCCATTCCGCCTCAATCCTTCTCAGCACCTTGCTGGCCCTGGCGGAGAAAACAGACGCCTGCGGGCGGGACATTGTGGAAGCTTACATTATCGGCCATGAGGTCGGGCATAACGTGGGGCAGGGCAGAAAGGATGAGGACCCTTTCCACCGGATGGGGGTATGCGGGCGCATGGGCGCCACTGCCGCCTGCGCGAAGCTGCTCAAGCTGGAGCCGAAGCAGGTGCAGATGGCTTTGGGGATAGCCGGGTCCATGGCTTCAGGAGTCAGCCACAGTCTGGGCACCATGACCAAACCGCTCCACGCCGGCATGGCGGCCCGGGACGGGGTGATAGCTGCGGAGCTGGCGGCCCGGGGCTGGACGGCCGGCGAGCGCATCCTGGAGCACCCCAGTGGGTTCCTGGCGGCTTTCTATGGCGACGAAGAGAACGCGTGGAGCCTCGTGGAACGCCTGGGGAAGCCATACCGGATCCAGGACATGGTGATCATTAAGAAGTACCCCTGCGGGGGATCGAACCATTTGACCATAGATGCGTTGCTGGAGTTGATGCGAGAGCATCAGTTCGACTACCGGGACGTGGAGGAGGTAGAGATACAGCAGGCCTACTATTCACAGTACAATGACCCCATAAACGATTGGCCCCGGACGGGGCTTCAGGGCAAGTTCAGCATGATGTACAACGCCGCCGCCACGCTGGTCCAGGGAAAGATAGACATCGATACCTTTACGGACGAGCGGGTGAAGGACCCCCGCATCTGTGAAACCATGGGGAAGGTCCGCATCCGGGTGCTGTCCAAATGGGAGATAAGCTATGCCAGGGTGGAAGGCCGGTGGCCGGGCGGCGGGTCCGCCGGTTTGACCGGAATACCGGTGGTGGTCCGTCTCAAGAACGGAAAGGTCCTCAGCAAAGCAATCTCGCCCGACCGGATCCTGGGCGGCCGGAAGAACCCCTGGGGCTTCGAGAACATCCGGCGCAAGTTTGAGGCGAACGCGCGACTGGCTCTGCCCGAGGGGAAGATTGAAGAGGCCGTCCGGGTGTGGTCCAGTCTGGAAGAAATAAAGGACATCCGGGAGGCTATTCAGTGCCTGCTGGTGTGAAGATTCGGCTGTTGGCCCGACCGTAGCGGCGCGGTCGCCGCGTGGCCCACCACCCCGGGCGAGGGAACCTCACCCCCTACGGTTGGCGGGCGACGCTCGGCCATTTTCATCCTTCGTGGATTACGCGACCAGATGCTACGGTAAAGGACGTTGACATGACCATAAGCGAGGAAATGGCCGGCGCCCTGCTGGCGATGAGGTTTGAACAGATACCTTCCAGCGCGGTGTCCAGCGCCGGGAAGTTGCTTCTGGACCACTTCTGTGTGGCCGTCGTGGGGTCATCAACACCCTGGGGGCGGGCCGTTCTGTCTCTGGGACGGCAGACGGGCGGAGCGGCTGAAAGCCTGGTCTATTTCACCCGGACAAAGCTTCCGTCGCCTGCCGCTGCTTTCATCAATGGGACGTATGCCCACGGGTTCGAACTGGATGACCACCGGGGCCTGGGCGCCCATCCGGGGGCGGTTGTGATTCCGGCAGCCATAGCCGCCGGCCAGCGGCGGGGCGTTGATGGCCGGACCCTTCTCACGGCCATTGTTTCCGGCTACGAAGTGCTGGCCCGCCTGTCCACGGCGATGCGCTCCATAGGCCAAACGGGACACCACCCAACCGGGTCGCTGGGAGCGTTCGGGTCAGCGGTAGCCGCCGGCATAGTGCTGGGTCTCGGACGGGCGCCACTGGTCTCGGCGATGGGACTGGCCGGCAATTTTGCCACCGGCGTCACTGAGTTCTATAGAGGCGGCATGGAGAAAAGACTTTTCGCCGGACGGGCCGCGGAGTCCGGGGTACTGGCCTGCCTCCTGGCCGATGCGGGCATCACCGCCGCGCCGACGATCTTTGAGGGCGAATTCGGGTTTTGCCGCTCCTTCGGCGGCAAGGTGGACCTTTCAGGGATGCTGGATGGCCTGGGACACCAATTTCACATAGACCAGTATTTCGTCAAGCGTTATCCCTGCGGTGGGTTCGCCCATCCCTACGTTGAGGCGGCGGTACTGCTGCGCCGGAAGAATTGCGTGCTATTGGGTGATATGGAAAACGCGGCTGCCCTGGTCATTGAGGGCCGAAAGTTGACTCCGGCCCATGCCAACCTCAGCGTTCGTGACGTTCTGTCCGCGCAGTACAGCATTCCCTACACCGTTGCCGTCACCCTCTGCTACGGACCGCCGACGACAGAGGCGTTTTCGGACGGCGCTATCAACGACCCGGTAGTGACATCCCTGCTGGAACGATGTCAGTTGGTGGCGCGGGAAGATTATCCGGGCACAGGGCGGGTAACCGTCCGGTTGAAAGACGGGACGGAGTTGACCGAGGAGGCCGTTGATCCCCAGAAGCCGGCACTCCAGATTGACAAGCAGGAGATCATCGATAAGGCGGTCAGTCTGTTTGCCCCTTTTACCGGGCTGGAAGGCGCACGGCGACTGGTTGAAGGGCTGGACAACATGGTGGGGAACCTGGAAGAGGCCAGGGATATCCGGCAAGTGATGGAACTGATGCCGGTATTTGCCCCAGCAGGCTGACCCGCCCCCTGAGCGTTTCGCTAGCGAGGAGGAAAGCAATGGCCCCGAAGATTATTGCTGACGAGTTGCTGGATATCATAAGGAGACGGCGAAGTTGCCGCAGGTTCAAACCTGACCCCATCCCGGACGAATTGGTCGAAAAAATACTGGAAGCCGGCAGGTGGGCCATGTCGGGCGCCAACGGACAACCATGGGAATTCATCGTCATCAAGGACCAGAAGACCAAGGACAAGATCGCCGAACTCTCCGTCCAGGCCCGTGAGCGCGTTTTCCAGATAGAGCGGACGCGAATAGAGGAACTCAGACAGCCCGCCTTTCGACAGTTGCACGATGAAATTCCCCCGCTGAAGACCGCCCCCGTGATTATTGCCGTCGTCGGGGACAGAAGGACCACGCAGGCCAGCGTACTTTACGGTAACTTCGTATCCGGGGAGGGCGGGCCGGGGGCGGTCTATTTCAAAAATATGGCGAATGCAACGCAGCTTCTATGCCTGGTGGCCGCGTCCCTTGGATTGGGCGCCCAGTGGTCCAGCGTCAGCTCAGGTTGGGAAGCGTCTTTGAAGGAGCTTCTCAATGTCCCGGAAGAGCTTGCAATTCCCACTCTTGTACCCATCGGCTACCCGGATGGCAAGCCGCCGCCCCCTTACCGCCGCAAGCTGTCCGAGATAGTCCATCATGAAAGATACGACCGGTCCAGGTTCAGGAGCGGAGAGGATATCTACAATTTCTTGCTGGAGCTGCGTAAACGCACCAGTGGGGCTTATGCCAGAGGGGTATAGATAGGTACCGAGCCGCAGAGACCTGTGCGGGAGCGGGAGCCGGCCCTACGCCACGGGGGTCGCTCATAGAATGGGCGCTGGTGGGTGTGACGGCGAGTTTTCCCGGGGTAGGGCGCGGTCTCCGCGCCCTACCCCGCGGCGGAAGCTGTTCGCATCAGCCCGTCAACTCCGGGCAACTGGTCCAGGCGGCGGAGGGACTCCTTCATCCTTTCAACGGTGTCCGCGGGAAGGGCCAAGCCGGCGCAGACGGCAAACTTCTTTTCCACGTCTTCCCAGCTCCAGGGAATGCCCATTTCCTCTTTGCTGGCACGGTAGAAGTAGGAGAAGTTGCGGCCGTTCTTGAGCGTAACTGAGACCGCCGCTGCCATGTGGCCTCTCCGTTCGGCCTCGGTGAGCAAATCGCTCTTCGAATGGACTTTTACCCTTTGTCTCATCGCCTCCACCGCCGGGTCCAGCACCCTTTCGAGCGCGAACTGGCGCAGGGTGACCTCGCCATCCAGGAGCAAAGCGCTCACGCAGTGCTCCACGCTGAACTTGCCCTCCAGACTGGTCCGGGCATGAGGACGGCTGACGTTATCGTCGCCCTGCCCGACGCTGGAAAGGGAGAGTTCGATGCGCTCCACTTCCTGCGGGCCAAACCGTTCCCGTCTTATGACCTCCTCCATGGCTTCGATGGACGGGTGAGTGCCCCGGCAGCAGGGGTACTTCTTCAGGGCGATGCCCGGGCGGACAACGTGGAAGGGGTTTCCCAGAGAGGCCTCAAGCCCTTCGAGGGAATATTTCCCCTTTCCCATGAAGACGTTGAGGAAGCCGCACGGGGCCTCCAGGATGCCGCCGGCGCCGGTGAAACCGTTCCTGGCCAGCGTTGCCGCCGTTATCCCGTTTCTGGCGGCGTTGCCGGCATGGAGCGGCTTGGTCATGGTGCCGAAATTCTGCCTCACCCCGCCAGCGAGTGATGAAGCTATGCCCAGGGATATTTCGCACTGCTCAGAACTGAGCTTCAGGAGTTTGGCCGCCGCGGCGGTGGCGCCCAGTGTGCCCAGGGTACCCGTGGGGTGCCAGCCGTGGGCGAAATGAGCGGGATCCACAATGGCCGCGACTTTGGTTTCAACCTCCAGTCCCAGGACATAGGCCAGAAGGACTTCTTGTCCCGAGGCCTTTTCTGACTCTCCCAGGGCCAGAGCCACCGGCAGGACGGGCACACTGGGGTGGAAGGGGATGGGCAGGGCGGCGCCGTCGTCGTAGTCCAGGGCGTGGGCGATGGTCCCGTTGGCCAGGGCGGCCAGCATGGGCGTGGTCATGAAGTTTCCACCGAAGACGGAGGCCGCCGGTCTGGCTTGTTCTTCCTGTACCAGGCCTCTGATAATGTCCGCCGCGGGTTCCACCGAGCCCGCCATGGCCACGCCGAAGCAGTCCATGAAGGCTTTCTTGGCTGATTCCAGGGCGTCAGCGGGCAAATCGGTGAAACGGGTCCCCGCTATGAAACTGGCTATTGTCCTTGTGGGTTCCATGTTGGCTGTCCTCTCTGCTGGTTGGGCAAACCGGTACCGCCCCGATGCATCGGGGCGCGGGCTGGAATTCTGACGAGCCGAAGAACGCCCGTGCTACCTGGGTGGCCGGAGCGCGCCGAACCGTGTCGGTGCGGAAGCCGGTTAAGCCCCGTATGTTGCGTTGCCGATGGCGTGTGACCGCCAATCGGGTGATGAATTCCCCGTTCCAACCTGCTATTCAAGCAGTGATTGACCGCCTGCTCTCACAGGCACGGAGGCCTGTGCTACCGGGTGGGTCTCCCGGCCCCCGCAGGCTAAAGACCTGCCGCTATACCCCAGGCTACACCCATTTTATGGTCTGGTCGGCCTTGATCCCGGTCTTGCCGAGAAAGGCGCGCATGCCGTCGTGAGACCGGGGATTGACCATGGAATGCTCCTCGCAGATCAGCGCGGCCAGCTCCACGGACTTGACGTAGGCCGGCACGTCCATGCAGGCATGAGAGGCCTTCTTGCTGTACTCCAGGGTAATCGGCTCCCAGCGGGCTATTTCGTTGGCCCATTCCCAGGCCCTGTCCTGCAGGTCCTTGTGGGGGACGAGCCTGCTGATGAGGCCCGCCTTCTGGGCCGTCCGGGCATCCCAGTTGTCACCCGTCAAAACCATGTCAAAAGCCCACTTCATGGGTACGGCGCGGAAGAGGGTGGCCACAATGGTCCTGGCCGGAAAGCCACGGATGACTTCGGGAAGGCCGAAGCGGGCGTTTTCTTCGGAAGCGATCGCCAGGTCGTGGGAGATGAGGAAAGTAATGGCAGCGCCCAGGCAATAGCCGTTGACTGCGGCGATGGTCACTTTCGGGAAGTTGCGCACCAGCTCGTCGAGCCGGAACATCAGATTAGCGACGCGCTTGTGCTGGTGAACGGCATCCTGGGCTGCCAGCAGCACCTGGCCGGCCTGACCGGCCGACCAGGACTTGTCGCCTGAGCCGGTGGTGATGACCACGGCCACCGAGTCATCCTCCCTGAGTTCCTCGAAGGCCGAGATGAGGTCCAGGATGACCTCCCGGCTCAGGCGGTTCCTCTTCTCCGGGTCGTTGATGGTGACTCTGGCTACCTTGTCCCTCTTTTCAATCAGGGCGTACTTGTGTGAAGGCATTCTTTCTCCTTTTTGACAACAACCGTATCACGGGCATCTTGCCCGTGCGCGGCGAGATAGAAATGACGAATGACGAAATCCGAATGGCGAATCAAACTGGAAATGACGGAGTCCGATGACGAATGACCAGATAAATTCCAAATACCAAGCACCAGATTCCAAACAATCAGCCATCCCGACGAGTCGGGACCATGAAGAATGAAGATGTCATTCTGAACGAAGACGAGCGCAAGCGAGTTGTAGTCGAAGAATCCTTCGCTCTGCTCAGGACAAGTTCTTTCAGGCGGGGGACCAACGCCCCTTCGACTTTGCCTAGGTTGGCACCTTCTGAGCAATACCAAAACCGGAGATTTCAATCACCAAGACGTGGTCTCGGACCCGGTTTGCAGCTTGGAGCTTGGTTCTTGGAATTTGCTCAGAAAATAGGCTGTCACCCTGAGCCGAAGCCCTGAGCGAAGCGAAGGGGCAGTCGAAGGGTCTTTCGTCCCGCGCCCCGCCCCGAAAGAACTTGTCCTGAGCAGAGCGAAGGATTCTTCGACTACGCTCGCTGCGCTCGCTTCGCTCAGAATGACATTTTCATCCTTCATGGTGCGCCATCGGCGCATGGG
>JACQUA010000307.1 GCA_016210565.1 Chloroflexota bacterium | reverse complement strand
GTAGTCGAAGAATCTTTCGAGGTGGGGCGCCGGACGAAAGACCCTTCGACTGCGCTCAGGGTGACATTTTCAGAGCAATACCAAGACCTGAATTATCAATCACCAAAGCGCGTCCTCGCGCCCGGTTTGGAACTTAGAACCTGGTTCTTGAAACTTGTTTGGTCATTCGTCATTCGGGCTTCGTCATTCGTAATTGGTTTGTCATTCGAATTTCGTCATTTTGGTTCAAGCGCCCCTCAGGTATTCTTCGGCAAATAAGGCCGCGGCGGCGCCGTCGCCGGCGGCGATGACGGCCTGCCGGCCGGAGTTGCTCCGGATGTCGCCCGCGGCGAAAACCCCCGGCCGGTTGGTATCCAGCCTGGCGCCGGTCATCACCTGTCCCTGGGGGTCGAGGTCGAGGAATCCCCTCAGGTATCCGGTATTGGGCCGAAAGCCGATGGCCACAAACACGCCATCGACCTTCAGGGGGCTGTCCGTCCCGGTTCTGACGTTGTGCAGGAGCAGCTCGCGGACCGCGCTATCGCCGCGCACCTGCTCCACCACCGTGTCCAGCACGGGGACGATTTTCGGTTCGGCGAAGGCCCGCTCCTGGAGGACCCGGGTGGCCCGGAGCTCGCCGCGGCGGTGCACCAGGTAGACTCGGGAGGCGAAACGCGTCAGGTAGAGGGCTTCGGTGACGGCGGCGTTGCCCCCGCCGACCATGGCCACGGTCCGGTCGCGAAAGAAGTTGGCGTCGCAGGTGGCGCAGTAGGAGACCCCCTTGCCAACGAACTCGGCCTCTCCCGGGACGTTGAGCTTCTGGTGTTCCGAGCCGCCGGCCACGATGACCGTCCGGGCGGAAATCCGGGCGTCCTCAGCGATAACCAGGTAGCCCGCGTCCTCGGCGGCCAGGCCGGTCACCTCGGTGTAGGAGCTCTCCAGGCCGAACCGGCCGGCCTGTTTTTGCATCAGCTCGGCCAGTTCCATGCCGCCGACGCCGGAGGGAAAGCCGGGGAAGTTCTCAATCCGGTCGGCATTGACTATCTGGCCGCCCAGCAGGGCCTTTTCCAGGAGAAGGGCGCGCCGCCGGGACATGGCGACGTAAAGCGCGGCCGTCAGGCCCGCCGGTCCCCCGCCGATGATGATGATTTCATAGTCGCCGGTCATAGCTCGCGGTCCATCTCCGTCTCGACCATGTCCAGGAGCATCCTGAGGTCGAAAGGCCCGGCGATGCGGGGATTGCCGTTCAACAGCAGCGCCGGAAAACGGGGGTTTCCCGCCAGCGTTTGACGGACGAGACCGGCCCGGGGCGCTCCGGGGGAGGAGGCCCTGATGTCCACAAAGTCAACCGCGGCCCCGTCGCCGTGCTTGCGGGCGAGCTCCCGGCGGGCCACCGCCTGGTTCTCCGGCTTCAGCCAGTCCATGACGCAGTCGCCCTCGCACGACGGAGCGGCGCTATCCACCAGTACCGTGACTTCAATCCGGGGAGGGGTCATGCCGGCTTCACGACTTGGCCATGGCGCCGCTGAGGATCTCGCGCAGCTCTTTCTTGGGACGGGCGCCCACGAGCTGCTGCACCGGTTTCCCTTTGCTGAACAGGATCATGGTGGGGATGCTGCTGATGCTGAACTTCTTGGCCGAGGTGGTGTTTTCGTCCACGTTCAACTTGCCGATGGCGACTTTGCCGTTGAATTCCTCGGAGAGCTCCTCCAGGATGGGGGCCACCATGCGGCATGGGCCGCACCAGGGCGCCCAGAAGTCCACCAGGATGGGCAGGTCCGCCTTGAGGACCGTCTGGTCGAAATTGCTATCGTTCACTTCTATTGGTTTGGCCATGATTTCCTCTTTTTGAAGCTATCAGCTAGCGGATTGCAGATTGCAGATTCAAGATTCAAGATTCCCCGCCCCTGGCCGACTGCTGACCGCCGGCTACTGGCTACTGGCTACTGGCTACTGGCTACTGGCTACTGGCTACTGTTAGCTCTTTCTTGTGGTTCCGTGCCCTCTTGCTCGGTCGCGCCGGCGGCGGCTCCGCGGCCGATTCCGGCTGCACGGTCTGCTTGGCCAGGCGTATGGCGCTCTTGATGGCTTTAGCGTGGCTGCGCCCGTGGGCTATTATAACATTTCCGCGTACACCGAGGAGGGGGGCGCCGCCCCTTTCATTGTAGTCCAGCCGCTTGACCATCGTCTCGAAGATGGACTTCATCAGGTGGGTGGCCTTTTTAAAATGCCCGTGGCCGTTGATGGCATGCTGCAGGGAAAGGGTCAGCATCTCGGCGAAGCCTTCGCTGGCCTTGAGGACCACGTTGCCGGTAAAGCCATCGGTGACCACCACGTCGGCCAGGCCGCGGGGCAGGTCTTTGCCTTCCACGTTGCCGACGAAGTTCAGCCCGCATTCCTTCAGCAGCGCGTGGGTTTCCCGCACCAGGCGGTTGCCCTTGCTCTCCTCCTCGCCGTTGCTCAGCAGGCCGACCCGGGGATTGGCCACGGCCATGACCCGCTGCATATATCTGACGCCGAGGTGGGCGAACTGGACCAGGAAAGGCGCCCGGCAGTCCACGTTGGCGCCGGCGTCCACCAGCAGTACATGGCCGGTGGGGGTGGGGAAGAGGGTCCCGATGGCCGGGCGTTCGATCCCTTCCTCCAGACCGAGGTCAAAAAGGGAGGCGCAGACCACCGCGCCGGTGTGGCCCGCGGAGACGAAGGCGGAGGCTTCCCCCCGTTTCAGGAGATCAATGCTTTGAACGATGGAGGAATCGGGCTTTTCCTTGATAGCCCGGGCCGGGGATTCGCCGAAATCGATCACTTCCCGGCTGTCGATGATATAGAAGTGAGCGTCCCGGGCCATCTTGAGGCGCTTTACCTCTTCCAGGATGGCTTCCTGGCGGCCGACCAGGGCAATGTTGACGTTGAAGTCTTTGGAGGCTTCCAGGGCGCCTTTCACCACTTCCTGGGGGGCGTAGTCTCCCCCCATGGCATCCACTGCTATGGTCAGATCGGGTCTATGGTTGTTCTTTCTTGGCAAGGCTTCTCCCTTTGTACCAGGGTCCCGGGTCCGGTATGGACAGGAGCTAAGGGTCAAACCCAGATAAGCGCATCCGAACGCCGCACTATATTACCAGACCAACCGGAAAGATTCAAGATTCAAGATTAGCCTTCAGCTATCAGCTTTCAGCGAACTCAATAACTCAAGGAACTCTCTAACCTTCGAACCCTCTAACTTCATAAACCTTCCAACCCGCCGACTGGCGACTGCCGACTGCTTGAGTGCTTGACCGCCGACTATTTGCTGCTTCTTCTTGCTGCCTGCTACTCCTCCTACTCCTCCTACTCCTCCTACTCCTCCTACCCCTTCCTACTTGCTACTCTCTACTCGCTACTCTCTACTCGCTACTCGCTACTCACTACTCACTACTCACTACTCCCCCGGAATTCCTCCCTCACCGGCGCCAGCGCCTCCCGGTCCGCCAGCATGTCCAGGACGGTCATGGCCAGGGCTTTCGATGCATCCAGCAGGCCGCGGTGACCGTCTTCGGAGGCGGCCGCCCGGGCGAACTCGGGGGTATGCTCGCCGACGCCGGGGCTGGCGATGGCGATATTAGGGTGGATGCTGGGCGCCACCTGGCTGACGTTGCCCATATCGGTGCTGGCCAGCCCGGCCTCGCCCCGGAAGACGAGGACCTTCCGGCCCAGGGCTTCCAGGTTGGCGGTGAACAGCGCGGCCAGGTGGTTGTTGACCTTCATCGGCGCGTAATGGGGTTCGATCCACCGGTAGTCCAGGCCGGCGCCGGTGGCCGCCGCCCCGGCGGCGAAGCACCTCAAGACCTTCTCCTTCAGCAGTTCCAGGTATTCCTCGGTTTCGGCCCGGACCAGAAAACTGCCGGCGCTGCGCGCCGGTATTATGTTGGCCGCCTGGCCGCCGTCGGTGATGATCCCGTGGACGCGGTCTTTCGGGTACAGGTGCTGCCTGAGGGAATTGAGGTGATTGAAAGATTGGACCATGGCCTCCAGGGCGTTGATGCCCTCGGCGGGGCGGGCCGAGGCGTGGGCGGCCCTACCGGAGAACTCCACTTCCAGGCTGATGCAGGCCAGCGACTTGATGGAGGCGTAGTTGGCGGTGCCGGGGTGGGCCAGCATCGCGGCGTCTATTTCCTGGAAGACGCCTTTTTCCACCATGCTGGTCTTTCCTCCGAGGATCTCCTCGGCCGGAGTGCCGATGACGGCCACGGAGCCGCCGCAGCGGTCCACGGCGAGGCGGGCCGCCAGCGCCGCGCCGGCGGCGCTGGCGGCGATGATGTTGTGCCCGCAGGCATGCCCCACCCCCGGCAGGGCGTCGTATTCGGCTAGGAGAGCGATGGCCGGGGCGCCGTTGCCGTAGGCTGCCCGGAAGGCGGTGGGCAGCCCGGCGATTCCCTTATCAACGCGGAAACCGTACCGTTCCAGGAATTCGCCCAGCCAGCGGGCGGCCTGTTCTTCATGCAATCCCAGCTCGGGATGGGAATGAATGCGCAGGCTCAGCTCAATGAGCTCCTCGCGGTGCTGGTCCACCGCATCACGGATCTGTGATTTCAGAGATTGCTGTTCCAAGTTACAAGCCGGGAATTGAACAGTGAAAAATCAAGATGACAGGGTGCTAAGAGAATGTCATTGCGAGCCCCGATCTTGTCGGGACGAGGCAATCCCACGGCCGTAGGGGCAGACCAATGTGTCTGCCCGCCGGCGGGCGAACACACGGGTTCGCCCTTCCGGGGCGCGGTGCGCCGTGCCGCCACAGGTTCCGCAATGGTCATTTGCATCCTCCGTGGTGCGCCAACGGCGCATGGGTGATTGATTCGTCATTCGAATTTCGTCATTTGTTATTTGGTTCCTGCTTGTCCGGCTGAGGGCATTATAGATGATGAGGAAGGCTTTGACAACGCGGCCGTGCCCTTTGCCGCAACTCAGACCGCAATGCAAGCTATCGGCGCCCGTGACGGCCTGCGATGAATGAATGGAGGGTGTGCCGGGTTGACAGTCAGGGTTTCGATCCCGACCTGTCGGGGTCGTGCCCGGTCCGGCGCTTGGCCGCTGCACACCATCAAGGGGTGTCGAACGAAGGGGCACGCGGCAGCGTGCCGCTACGGGTTGGTAGTGGCGCGCCCTTCGTTCTTTACAACGGTCGCCGGTTTTTTATATAATGGCGTTCATGCTGCCTGTCCCCTGCCGCATTTCTGCTAACCCATCTTATGGAGAGCTATCTGGGGCTTCTTTCCCCCACCCCGCAAGGCTAAAGCCATGGGCTACGGCCACGCCATGCGCGTGCATCATCTGCGACACAAGGAGGTCTCCTCGTTGAATTTCAGCGATTTTCCCTACGGTATCACGGTGACGGTAATAGGCATGGGGGTGACTTTCGCCACGCTGGCGCTGCTGGCGTGTATTTGCATCGGGCTCAGAAAGATCTTCCCTTACAAGGAAGAGGAAGAGGGACAAAAGGAATAAGCCCTGCGGCTAAAGGGCCACCGGTACCGTAACTTCTAGAGGAGGCACCCATGTTCATGCAAGCTCTCTCAAGCCTGGCCGCCGGGTTCACCACCCTGGGGTGGCAGAACATCGTGATGATGGCGGCCGGCCTTGTCCTGATATATCTGGCTATCACAAAGGGGTTCGAGCCCCTGCTGTTGATCCCCATCGGCTTCGGCGCCATCCTGGTTAATTTCCCCCTGGCGGGTTTCATGGCCGAGGATGGGGTGCTCATGCACTTCTACAAGGGCGGCATCCTCACCGAGATATTCCCGGTCCTGATTTTCGTCGGCATCGGGGCGATGATCGATTTCGGGCCGGTCATCGCCAATCCCCTGGTCCTGCTCCTGGGCGCCGCCGGCCAGTTCGGCATCTTTCTCACCCTGCTCCTGGCGCTGGGCCTGGGATTCACCCGGACGGAATCGGCGGCCATCGGCGTCATCGGGGCTATGGACGGCCCGACGGCCATCTACGTGACTTCCAAGTTTGCTCCCCATTTGCTAGGAGCGATCTCCGTAGCTGCTTACTCTTATATGTCCATGGTGCCTATTCTCCAGCCCCCGATCATGAGGGCGCTGACCACCAAAGAGGAACGGAAGATCGTGATGGAGTACGGCACCAAGAGCGTCTCCAAAAGGGCCAAGATAGTTTTCCCCCTCATTATCACTTTCCTTACTGCGCTCATCGCTCCCTTCGGGCTTCCGCTGATGGGGGCGTTGATGCTGGGCAATTTCATCAAGGAATGCGGGGTGGTAGACCGGCTGGCCAAGACGGCCAGCACTGAGATGACCAACATCGTCACCCTCTTGCTGGGTATCAGCATCGGGGCCACCATGGACGGCTCGAAATTCCTCCAGTGGACGACCATCCTCATTTTCTTACTGGGACTTATCGCGATCAGCCTGGATACGGCCTCCGGCATAATGCTGGGAAAGCTGCTCAAGGTTATCACCAAAGGCAAGGTGAATCCGCTGCTGGGGGCGGCCGGGACTTCCGCCTTTCCCATGTCTTCCCGGGTAGTCCAGCGGGAGGGGCAGCGCGCCAATCCCAAGTGCTTCCTGCTGTGGCACGCCATCGGCGCCAACACCGGGGGACAGATAGGGTCGGTCATGGCCGCCGCCGTAATGCTGGCCATCTTGAAATACGTTGGAGTAGGCTAGACAACATAACGTGAACGCAAGGACAATCCGCATACCTCCCTGCTATTTTGTTCCTGCAATTCAAAGACCTTTTTATCCTTCTGGCAGCAACTCCTATTTCCCCGTCCAGCGGTGACGGTCTTGATAGCACAGTGGCGCTGGTCATCATGATTCTTGCGGCCAGTCTTGCCTGCATTCAGGACCACTGCCCGAAAGAAGCCTTTGCCATAGACTCACCGTTCCCCTGCGGGGGAAGGAGAGACACACTTTGGAGACAACCACCAGGAACTGGCATAGCCTAGAAGCTTCGGAAACCATGTCCGCGCTGAGTTCGAGCCGCAGCGGTTTGAGCCACGCCGAGGCCGGGGTACGCCTGTCCCGGTATGGCCCTAATGAGCTGGTGGAAAAAAAGAAGATCTCGCCCTGGACAATACTGCTGGAACAATTCAAGGACTTCCTCATTATCATCCTGCTGGTTGCCGCGGCTTTATCGGCAGTCCTGGGCGAGACGGCAGATGCCATTGTAATCGGGGTTATCGTCCTTTTTGCGGCTGGCCTCGGTTTTATCCAGGAATACAGGGCCGAGAAGGCTATGGCAGCCTTGAAAAGGATGGCGGCTCCCACGGCGTCAGTTGTCAGGGACGGGAACGAAACGGAAATACCAGCCCGGGAACTGGTGCCCGGCGATATCGTCCTTATCCGCACCGGCGACAAGATACCGGCTGATTCCCGGCTGGTAGAAGCGGTTAACTTGAAAGTGGAAGAGGCGCCCTTAACCGGAGAGTCAGTGGCCGTAGAAAAGATCGACAAGCCCATTCAGGGAGAAGCCAACATCGGAGACCGAAGAAACATGGCCTATATGGGCACGGCGGCTGTCTATGGCAGGGGCACAGCCGTGGTTACCGCCACCGGGATGGCCACCGAGTTTGGCAAGATTGCCACGATGTTGCAGGAGGTGAAGGAGGAGCAAACACCGCTGCAGGAAAACTTGGACAAGGTGGGGAGGTGGATCGCGTACGGCTCTCTGGGCCTATGTTTCATTCTGGCAGCCATCGGTGTACTCAGGGGACACGCTATTCTGGAAATGCTCATCTGGGGAGTGAGCCTGGCAGTGGCTGCGGTCCCGGAGGCGCTGCCCGCTGTGGTCACCATTTCCCTGGCTCTGGGCGTTCAAAAGATGGTGCGGCGACATGCCCTGGTGAGAAAATTGCCATCGGTGGAGACGCTCGGTTCTACAACCGTCATTTGCTCCGATAAGACCGGTACCTTAACGCAAGACCAGATGACGGTGCGACGAATCTACGTGGATGGCAAGCAGATAGATGTTAGCGGTGTCGGATATGAGCCTAAAGGTGAGTTTTCCGCAAAAGGCGCCGCCTTCACCCCGGAGCAAAGTCCGGCGTTTACAGTGTTATTGAGGATATGTAGCTTGGCCGGAGACGCCTCGCTGGCTTCCGAAAACGGGGTCTGGAAGATGAAGGGTGATCCGACAGAGGGGGCTCTGGTGGTAGCCGCGGCTAAGGCCGGGTTGTGGCAAAAAGACCTCAATAGTCAATTCCCCCGGATTGGTGAGATACCGTTCACTTCAGAAACCAAGAGAATGACGACGGTTCATAAGTCGCCCCAGGGGAAAGTCGCCTACTGCAAGGGAGCTGCTGAGGTAATACTGGGTTTATGTAGCCGTGTCTTTGCGGGTGGCGTAGAAAGGGAATTGAGCGCAAAGGAAAGTCAGGAAATCCTGACCGTGGCTCAGTCTATGGCCAGCGATGCACTGCGCGTCCTGGGCATGGCCTATAAACGGCTACCTGATGAATCGGGCATTAACGAAAGCATAGAGAGGGACATGGTCTTTGTCGGCCTGGCCGGGATGATCGACCCGCCGCGGGGAGAAGTAAAAGAAGCGGTGAAGCTCTGCGACCGGGCAAGCATAAAGACGGTGATGATAACCGGCGACCACAAACTGACGGCCGTTGCCATAGCCAGGGAACTAAATATCCTCAAAGGCGGCGGAGCCCTTACGGGCGCCGAGCTTGACAAGATGAGTGACGAGGAATTCGAAGCCGTGGCCGACCAGGTAGAAGTCTATGCCCGGGTTTCTCCGGCCCATAAGCTCCGTGTGATAGAGGTCCTGAATAGGCGAGGTCATGTGGTAGCTATGACCGGAGATGGAGTAAATGACGCTCCCGCTCTAAAGAAGGCGGACATAGGCGTGGCCATGGGTATTACCGGCACCGATGTCACCAAAGAGGCGGCGGATATGGTGCTCACCGACGACAACTTCGCTTCAATTGTAGCGGCTGTTGAGGAAGGTAGAGGTATCTTCGGGAATATCAAAAAATATCTGGTCTATCTGCTGTCCTGCAATGTGGGTGAAATACTGCTGATGGCGATTGCCATCCTGTTTGGCCCGCTGCTGGGGCTACCCGCCGCATCCATACCCCTCATTGCCGTTCAGATATTGTACGTTAACCTGGCTACCGATGGTCTGCCGGCCATAGCGTTGTCGGTTGATCCACCTGAGCCTGACATCATGGGGAAAAAGCCACGCCGGCGCCATGAAACTATCTTTTCGAAGGCGGTGCTGGGCTACCTGGCCGGCGCCGGCATCTGGACGGGCGTGGTGACTCTGGGGGTTTTCGTGTGGGCAATGAACTCCGGGCGAAGCCTTGCCGAGAGCCAGAGCATGACCTTCGTTACCCTAATCTTGATTGAGTTCTTTAACGCGTTTAATTGCCGTTCTTTTGAACACTCCCTGTTCAAGATCGGTATAGCCAGCAACAAATGGTTGTTGCTGGCTATGGCCTGGGAATCCGTGATGCTGGGTCTGGTCGTCTACCTGCCTGCTCTCCAGGGACCGTTCAATACCTTCGCTTTAAGTTTGGAGGACTGGGTAATCAGCGTATCCGCAGCCTCGACCATATTCATTGGAGTGGAAATAGCCAAGTTTATCGCTTCGCGGGCCAAACCCAGAAGCCCGGCCGTCTCTGCCTTGACAGGGAATCAGCCGAAATGAGTCGTTCCAGATTACAGATGCCAGGATTCAAGATTCCCCGCCCGGATCGCCGGCTGCCGACTATCGACTGCTGACTGCCAAGACTTGACGGGCAACCACCCCCGCTCCGCAAAGGGGAGCGAATACAACACTGACTGCTGATTGTCGACTCTATGGAAGTGTCGACAAGCGCTGGTGTTCAACCGCGGTGCGAAGCCGAGACATCGGGGTCGCTACGGAAGCGGAGGGCGGCCGCGGGACAGACCTCGACGCACTTGCCGCAGGTGAGGCAGAACTCGTAGTCCTCGGGTTCGGCCAGGGAGCCGATCACCGTGTCCAGACCCCGGAAGCGCAGGTCGATAATCCCCTTCCCGGCGATGGCGGTGCAGGCGCGAGTGCAGCGCGTGCAAATAACGCACCGTTCCGGGACATATTCGATGCAGCGGTGTTCGAATTCATCCGCCGCGGGATAGAGGGGTGGGAAACGCCGGGGTTTGAGACTGACTTTGAGCCGGGCGGCCAGGTCCTGGAGCTGGCATTTCTTGTGGAGGGCGCAGGCGGGGCAATCAGCCTGGTGGGAAGCCAGGATAAGCTCCAGGGACAGGCGGCGCAGCGCCTTGAGGCGGTCGCTATCGGTGCGCACCACCATCCCGGGCGCTACCTCCCGGGCGCAGGCTGCCGCGGGCTCCTTCTCGCCCTCTATTTCCACCAGGCACAGGCGGCACCCGGCAAAGGCCTCAACCTCCTTCAAAGCGCAGAGATGGGGAATGAAGATGCCGGCCTCGAGGGCCGTCCATAGAATCTTCTCCCCTGGATGGCTTTCTAATTTCCGGTTATCGATGGTCAGTTGTACCATGCGAAGATGTCTGTGTGCCGCGCACAAGCGTACGAAATTAATGATGAACAGTTTCACACAACGCAAAGAACACCAAGATGCAAGAACCTTGATCCGGCGTTAGCGCGTCCATCATACAGATTTCTTTGTGTGCTTTGTGGCTTTGTGTGAGACTATGCGTCACGATTCAGTGCCTTCGTATTGGTAGCTGGGTGCCGGCACGCGGCAGCGTGCCGCTACGGGCCGGGCGCAGGCAGGGCGCTGACCGGCGACAGCTTGATGACGGCCCGGTACTGGGGAGGACAGGCGGTGACGCAGGTGCCGCACTTGACGCATTTTGACTGGTCTACGATCTTGGTACCCTTCTTCCCGGTGATAATGGCGTCGGTGGGACAGGTACCCACGCAGGCGTCACAGGAGCGCAGGCATTTCGCCGGGACGATATAGTAGGCGGTCAGCGCCGGGCAGGCGCCTGCGGCGCAGCGTTTCTCTTTTATGTGGGCCTCGTACTCTTCTCTGAAATATCTCAGGGTGGTGAGCACCGGGTTGGGAGCGGTCTTTCCCAGCCCGCACAGCGAGCCCTCCCTGATTCCCGCGGCCAGTTCCTCCAGTAAGCCGAGGTCCTCCATCTTCCCCTCGCCCCTGGTGATCCTGTCCAGGATATCGAGCATACGTTTGGTCCCCAGGCGGCAAAAGGAACACCGCCCGCACGATTCCCTCTGTGTGAAGTCCAGGAAATAGCGGGCGGCCTCGACCATGCAGTTGTCCTGGTCGAGGACCACCAGGCCGCCGGAACCCATCATCGCCCCGGCCGCGGTCAGCGAGTCGAAATCCACCGGTGTGTCCAGGAGACTTTCGGGGAGACAACCTCCCGATGGCCCGCCTATCTGGACGGCTTTGAAGGCGTTACCCTGGGGTATGCCGCCGCCGATGGCAAAAACGATGTCACGGATGGTGGTGCCCATGGGTATCTCGATCAGGCCGGTATTGAGCACCTTCCCCGCCAGGGCGAAGACGGCGGTGCCCTGGCTGCGGGGAGTGCCGACGGAGGCGAACCACTCCGGACCACGGTTGAGAATAAGCGGGACATAGGCCAGGGTCTTGACGTTGTTGATCACGGTGGGGTGGCCCCACAGGCCGCGCTCAGAAAGATAGGGCGGGCGGGGACGGGGCATGGGTCTTTTCCCCTCGATGGAACGGACGAGGGCTGTGGTCTCGCCGCAGACAAAGGCGCCGGCTCCGCGGACCACCTGCGCGTCAAAAGAAAGGCCCGACCCCAGGATGTTTTGTCCGAGGAGACCGTGCTGCCGCGCCTGGACCAGGGCATTCTCCATCTCAGCCACGGCCAGGGGGTATTCGTCCCGAATGTACAGGTAGCCCGCTCCGGCGCCGGTGGCATGGGCAGCGATGATGAGTCCTTCCACGATGGAGTGGGGGTCGCTTTCCATCAGGGCGCGGTCCATGAATGCTCCCGGGTCGCCCTCATCGCCGTTGCCTATGATGTACCTGGTGTTGTCCGGCTGGCGCCGGCAGATGCGCCATTTCACGGCGGCGGGGAAACCGGCGCCCCCACGGCCCCTCAGCCCCGCCTTTTCCACCTCCTCAATTATCTCCTCCGGCGGCATGCCCAGGGCTTTGAACAACGCTTCGTAGCCGCCCCATCCGATGTAATCGAAAATGTCGTTGGGGTCTATGAGGCCGCAGCGCCTGAGAAGCTCTTTGGTCTCGTGGCGAAAGCGGGGCTGTTCGTAGACGGTGGGGAAAAGCTCGTTCTCTTCCATCGCTCCCAGGGAGAACTCCAGGCAGGGGTCGCCCTCGAGGAAATAGTCGTTGACCAGCCTGGAGGTGGTCTGGGGATTGAGATAGCCGTAGAGGAGTGTCGGGAAACCCGGCCTGACGATAATCACCGTTGGCTCAGCGTAACAGTGTCCCAGGCATCCCACCTGGACGAGCCAGGCTTGGATGTTCTTGCCTACCAGCTCCTGCACGATGGCATCCCGTACCTGGAGGGCGCCGGCGGCCCGCCCGCAGGTGGCGAGGTTCAGCAGGATGCGGGGACCGGCGGCGGCCTCTGCCCGGCGAGCCGCGGCCTGCTGTCTTAGATTGTTCCAGGTGACGCTATCAGGAGGCAAGCCGGCCTTCTCGCTTAAGTTGGCGGGAGAGGAGGACGCCCTTCACCCGGATAGGGGTGACCCTGCCGACGACCTCTTCATCCACCACGGTCACTGGGGCCAGGGCGCAGCACCCGACGCAGGCCACTGTTTTCAGGCTGTACTCCATGTCCGGGGTGGTCTTGCCCACCCGGATGCCCATTTCCCGCTCCCACGACTCGAGAACGATCTTCCCGCCTTTGATGTGGCAGGCGGTGCCCAGGCATACCCTGACCTGGTGCCTGCCCTCGGGATGAAGGCGGAACTGGTTGTAGAAAGTGACCACGGAGTAGATGGAACCGGCCGGTATCTCCAGAAAACGCGCCATTTCGAGGACCGATTCCCTGGGGACATAGCCAAAGGCTTTTTGCACTTCCTGGAGGATGGCGACGAGGTTCCTGGAAGGGGTCTGGCGGAGGAGGGATTGGGTGCGGCTTCTTATGTCTTCGGTCATTTGAGGAGCGGTCACGGGCAAGATGCCCGTGGTACGGGTGTCATTGGAGGGGTTTGCCCATGACGATGTGGTCCCCGAGGACTCCAAAACCGGCGTCCTCGAAGAGCATCTGGGCGAAGGAATTGTCCCTGGGCACAAAGGTGAGAACGCAGGAGGCGCCCTTCTTGCGCAGCCGGCTTTCCATCTCCTCGATGAGGCGGCGGGCGGTGTTGCCACGGCGGAAGCGGGGCTCGACGGCGATGCAACATATCCAGCCACGTTCGCCGTCCCAGGTGCCGGTGGCGGAGGCGATGATGCCATTCTCGGTATCGGCGACCAGGCAAAGCGAGTTCCCGCCAAGGCACGGTTTGGACCCGGCGGAACTGCAACCGGGCGGGGGCGGCAGGTGGCAGAGTTCCCAGAGGTGCCAGACCTGGTCCCAGTCTTGCTCGCGGTAGTCTCGAATGATCATATGCGGAAATTATAGCACGCGATTGCCACTGAGTACCACAGGCCACCGTGCCTGTGAGCCGCGAGCTTTGAGACGGTGGTTTTTGTGCCAATGACGATTCTGGGAGTACAAATCGGAGGCTTGCTATCCGTCGTTAACAAGATTAAGTCTGCCTTGTTCAAAATCCAGCGGAAACAGGCACGGTGGCCTGTGGTACCGGTTGTCCGCCACGTTGCCTTAGAGCAGTCCATCCATTGGCCACCCTCATGTCCCACAGCTCAAAAAGCGTACTGTGTCGAGCACCGAAAAATGTGGGCAAGGATGAGGATAGATCGGGGCGACTACGCCCTGCGCCTACGACCGTTAATTGCTTATCTCAGCATCCGGAACACAATGTCCGTTGCCGTCTCGAATGGCCTGGCTGCCAG
Source organism: Chloroflexota bacterium (assembly GCA_016210565.1). Classification (GTDB taxonomy): domain Bacteria; phylum Chloroflexota; class Dehalococcoidia; order JACQUA01; family JACQUA01; genus JACQUA01. Next base: position 9,489 of record JACQUA010000307.1, on the reverse strand, counting down.
GAAGGAGGCTGCCCCCAGCCTTTTTCGCAGGGCGAACTGCGCTTCTCCCTTGAGGATGGCGAACTTCATCTTCAGCTCCGAGAAATCTGATTTGAAGATGAGGCGGTGGTCGGATACCAGGCTGTGCCGGCCATCCCACTCCTTGACCATCCGGTCCTTGACCCTTTCAAAAAGGGGTGTTCCCGGCAGGGGATAGGGGAGCGTAAAGGACAGGTAGTCCAGCGGCAGGGAGTTGGCGAACCTTATCGTCTCGATCGCGGTATCGTCCGTCTCGCCCGGGTAGCAAACGATAAAGAAGGCGCCGGTCTTGATGCCGGCGCGGTGCGCCGTCTCCACCGCCTGGCGGGCCTGGACGATGTTGATTTTCTTCCGCATCAGCTTCAGTATCCCCTCGTTGGCGGACTCGATGCCGAAGAAGATACGGTCGCAGCCGGCGTCTTTCATCGCCGCGGCAGTCGCTGAGTCCAGCGAGTCCACCCGCGCCAGGCACTCCCAGGCAAAACGGAGACCCCGTTTTCGAATCTCGTCGCAGAGGGCCAGCACCCGGCTCTGGCGGAGGATGAAAACGTCATCGGCGAAGTGGATGCGGTCGTAGCCAAAGGATAAGGCCTGTTCCACTTCTTCGGCGATGTTTCCGGGAGACCGCTCGCGGTAGGATACCCCGAAAACCGCATTGCTGCAAAACTCGCAGCTAAAGGGGCAGCCCCGCGTCGTGATGATGGTGGTGGTGGCGGGACCGAAGTTGCGCCGCCAGTGGCGGATATAGTCCTGGTTGGGCAGGAGTTCCCGGGCCGGCAGGGTGATGCTATCAAGGTCGCTGTGGAAAGGCCGCAGGCCGGTGGATACCGACCCGTCTCCGTCCGGGCTGCGGTAGAGGATGCCGCGAACGGCGCTGAGGGGGTTGCCGCCGGTCCACGCCCGGACCACTTCGGCCATGGCCCTTTCCCCCTCGCCCACCACCACCACATCGAAATAGGGGAGGAAAGACGGCGGGTCACAAGAGGGCAGCGGCCCGCCGGCGACCAGCAGTCGTCGCCCGTCGCGGAGGCGACGGGCAAAACGGAGGCAGTCTTCCTGCATGGTCATCATGCAGTAGATTCCCACCACACCGGCGCTGCTCCGGGAGGCTTGTTCCAGCGCCTCGTGCCGGTCCAGGAAAGTGCAGTCCAGGAGCTGCACCTCGCAGCCGGCTTTCTTGAGGCCGGCGGCCACGTAGGAGAGGCCCAGGGGCGGGAAGCGGAATATCGACCGGTCATGGGCCGGCTTGAAGTACGGGTAGATGAGAAGTACCGAAGTCATCACAGCCGTCGGCTTTCAGCAATCAGCTCTCAGCAAGAAGAGTCGCGCCGACCGGCAGCGGATGGCTGACCGCTGAAAGCTCCGCTCCTGAAGTCTGGCGCGATCTGTAATCTGCAATCTGCAATCTGTCATTCAGGGCGTTCCGACGTGTATGTCATAGGCAAAAGCGGATGTCTCCGGCGGAACCACGTAGTTCAGACCGGCCCAGGCGAGGCGACCTCTCTCGACTTCCCGTCCGCGAAACATCCGGGCGCCGGGGACGGCATGCAGGGTGAACGCCACGTTGTCACGAGCATCGATGAAGGAGGCCCACCGGCCGGTGGATTCGTCCCAGCTCCCCAGGGCCTGACCGTGGAGGTCGAGGCCTCCCGAATCCAGGCAATGGTCGAAGTAATGGCCTCCCTGTTCATTGGCCAGTATGATCTCGGTGCAGCCCTTCCCGGCCAACCCGTCCAGATTCGCCTGGACCCGGATGCGGCTTTGCCCGGCGTCGATCGTATAACTGACCGCCGCCTCACCGACCGGAGCCCGCCGTTCGAAGCGACTGCCCAGCCGGAGAGCGCGCCTGAGATAGGAAGAAGCCAGTGTTATGGCCGGTCTGAGGCGCGGGTGTCCGCGGTGAAGCGCGGAGAAGCCGTTCCTGAGGGATTGCAGTTGGCGACCGGCGGTGCGGTCGCCGATGGTCGTGGTCTCGACGAGGTCCAGGACGAAGCGAATGGTGATCACGGTCTGCCCGGCGGAAGAGCGAGTCGCTGCCGACCGGCTGCCGGGGAAAACAGGGACGTTGCCGAACTTGATCAGGGGCACGCCGAAACCGAGGCCCTCCTCCAGCAGCTCCCGGGCCTCGCAGCGCAGCGCCAGGCCCCTGCGGATAGATGAGGTGGGGTAGCGCGGTCCCGCAGCTTCGGAATTCAGGCAAAGGAAGATGCGGGGGGCTATCTCGACCGGGTCAAAAGCCCCTGACTGCGGGCCGAAACCTGTTGAAGGTGAGGGAGCGCCAGTAGCCACATTCCACCAGGGTGACGAATGACGAAACTCGAATGACGAATGACCAAACAATCACCCATGCGCCGATGGCGCACCATGAAGGATGAAAATGTCATTCTGAGCGAAGCGAGCGCAGCGAGCGTAGTCGAAGAATCTTTCGGGGCGGGGCGCGGGACGAAAGGCCCTTCGACTTCGCTGAGGGTGACAGCCTATTTTCAGAGCAATTCTCAGATGTTCCAATGTCAAAGCCATATGGCCCTTTGGCCAGTCGTCATTCGGACTTCGAGTTTCTTTGCCTGGTCATTCGTCATTCGGACTTCGAACGTTGTTCTATGTCCATATCTGTGCGTAGAGGGACAGGCCAAGCAGGAGGGAGATGCCCCAGGAGGCAAAGGCGATCCTCATGGCCGGTCTTAAGCGCCCCTGGCTCTTCAGTACCCCTTCAAACATGAGGTTGATGTAAACCCAGAATCCCACCATGCCCAGGCCAAAGACAGAGTGAATCAGCATCTGGACGTTGAATAACCCGTCGCGGGGCTCGTGCCTGATGTAACCGATCGTTGCGGGGGCCATGACAAAAGCGATCGCCAGGATTTGGACGACAACGCCGATTCTCATCAGCAGGCAATGGGACCGCAGGTTCTTCTTGATCTTCGCGAGAAAAGCTCCGGTGATAAGGAGCACGCCCAGAAGGATCTGGGCTAACAGATTTGCCTCGGCCAGGATCTTGACGTCCATATTGCTTCCTTGAAGAGAAGATGGTCCGGGAAACAGCCGGAGTTCAGGAGTTGCCTGCGCCGTACCCAAACGGACTGGATACAGGACAATTTATCACCGGGCGGTGCTATTTGTCAATCTGGCTGTCAGGCAAGGGGGGCCGTCCCGATTCCATCGGGACGGCTTTAGCCTTGCGGGGCGGGCGGTAGCCGCAGGTCCTTTAGCCTGCGGGGGGGGGGCCACCGCAAAGGGAGCTATGGGAGCCTTCTCGTAGTGACTGAATTGCAGTTTCCATTTTGTTGTCATATGTATAGAATAGTAGTACAATGTGTCATGAACCTGCTCCTGGACGCCGACGCAATGATCAAGCTCTACCGTGGCGGGGTGCTCGGGAAATTGGTCGCTGCCTTTCCCTGCACGGTACCTCTGGCAGTCTACGACGAGGTTGTCAACCGGGGCAAGGCCAGGTTCCACCAGGATGCAGAGGTTATCGAAGAGATCATATCTGGCACAGTTACCGTGGCTTCCACCACCCCGGAGCACCGCCAGCCGGAGTTGGGTCTCGGCGCCGGGGAGATTGGGATCCTCGACCTCCTGGCTGGTTGGCAAGACGGTCTGGTAGTGAGCGACGACCGTCATTTCTTGACCGTGCTTTCGATGCGGGGCATCCCATTTCTGACACCTGCGGATATGCTGGTGGTGCTCGTCCGGCGGGGCCATCTGATCGGCGCCGAGGCCAGGGAAGCGCTGGAGCGCCTGCGTCCGGCGATACGTCCGGCCGCGTATCTGGAAACACAGCAAGACCTGAACTACGAAGGAAGGAATCATGAAGAAGAGTAAGGTTGTTCCGTTACGGATTCCTGAGAATCTGGACCATCTGGCTGCCCTTAGCGCACAGGAGCAGCAGACTGACAAGGCCACGGCAATGCGGCAGTGGCTCTATAGGGGGGCAGTTCAGTATGTTCTCAAGCTAGTCGCCGAGGGCCGGGTAAGCATGGGCCGGGCCGCCGAACTGTTGGACCTTACCGTATACGATATTCAGCGGCTGGCCGAAGCTCAGGGCCTCGAAGTGGGGGCCACGGACGAGCAGCGCCGGAAATCCAGGGCGTTGGCGGCGAAGGTTGCCGGGGGAAGTCGGTAAGTGGCGAGGACGGAGCATCCACGTTCACCCTGGGCGACAGGTCAGCGCCGCCCCCGGTGTTTCCCTTCGGAGGCGCCACCTGTAATTGTCCACTGGCTGGTTACTATAATCAGACGTCCAAAGGAGTCTGCGGGCATTTTGCCGCAGTGGCGGCATTCCGCAATTAAGATTTATCCACTGGGCCGTTCCTCATATTGAGCAATTCTTTGGTTCCGCAGTCAAAGCCCCAATTTGCTTTCAGAGCCTTCGGCAGACCGACGTTTTCACACGAATAACTGAGGCTGCACTCAGTAGAAAGAACCCGCTGTCCATTCTTAATATAGTCGGTAATGCGGATATCCATTGGGCATGTCTTTTCACAAGCGCCGCAGTCGTTATACTTCTCGGCGTCACCGGCCATCTTATAGAGAGAAAAACGGCTGATCACCTTGAGAATAGCTGTTATCGGACAAATATACTTACAGAAAGCACGATTGTCCTTTAGTCTAAACGCCAGTATGATTGCTATGGAATAGTACAGCGCATTGCCACCGACGAGCCAATGCAGCTCAGTCATACTTGTTGAACGGACGCGATAGCCAAATGCAAACCAGAGCACCAGTATCAGCCCCAAACTAAGGGCAAAGTGTATGTAGCGAAGGTTGCCCCACCTGGTGGGAAGTCTCCCGCTCTTATTACGTGGGAAAGGTAGATAGTCCAGTACCATAGCTGTCCAGCATGCCCAGGAACACCACATGCGATTGAAAACTCGAGGACCAGCCACTTTAGCGACTAGATAATGTATAACCGCCCCGGCGAAGAAACCCGTCAGAAGATAGAAAGAGAACCCCTCAATCTGCATATTCTGGCGGCTGAGAAGGCCAAGTAAACTGAGCATGTAAATACCAATCAATAACTGCGATAACTTGCGCCCCCGATGTTTCTTACTCTTAGGCAATAATGAGTATGTCGCTAGACCTGTACCGAGAGAAGTGCCGATGTACAAAAAGTTGAATAGGTAGAGATTCGCGCCGGTTGCCTGCCAGAGGACTATGGCAACCAGCCAGAATATGCCCATGATAATGAGCAGTGTTTTCAGTGCAGATAATCGAAACTTCTTATACGGACTCTTGTTTTTCAGTGTTATCTCCATAAATGAAATGAAGAAGATATCTTCTGGTAGTATGATAGCAGAATTTTGGCGCTTCAAGAACCACACGCCAGATACAGGTCCCTGAATCCCTTTCGACATTCCCCCGCACCAGGTCCGGGGCAGGCTCGGACCTCTCCCATGGAGGGGGGATTTTGGTTGCAATCTGCAATGATTGGTTGGCCAAGCACCCCAAAGGATGAAAGCAAAGGCCTACGGGCACGGTGGCCTGCGGTACCGTCCGGGTGGGGAATCTTCAAATGTCTGAATCTGCAATCTGCAATCTGTTTGCATCGGCGCTCTGGGAAATGGTAAGATGATGCTGCGCCCCTGTAGCTCAGTGGATAGAGCATCGGCCTCCGGAGCCGGGTGCGGGCGTTCGAGTCGCCCCAGGGGCACCATTCGGAAATGGAAGGTTGGAGGTGAGTTTCTGGAGGCGGAGGCAGGGGGGAAGGTTGAGGGGAATGGCAGGAACCGTGCGGAACCACCTTGCAAAAAGGCCGGACTACGGGTAAAATTTACCTTTATCCCAAATTTTGGATAGGCCATCTCATTCCCCCTTTATCCCCCTTTGAAAAAGGGGGATAAGATTCTGACAGCATTACCTGGCTGTATCTAATTCAGGAAAACGGGAGTTAACCAGTGCTGGAGATCAGATTTCATGGCAGGGGAGGGCAGGGTGCGGTCACGTCCGCCGAGATGATCGCTCTGGCGGCGATCGCGGAGGGGAAATACGCCCAGGCCTTCCCGAGCTTCGGGCCGGAGCGCCGCGGCGCCCCGGTGCTGGCCTTCGTCCGGGTGTCGGAGGACAAGCCCATCAAGATCCGCGCCGGCATCACCAAACCAGACATGGTGGTAGTCATGGACCCCTCCCTGGCCCGCATCACTGATGTGACTGCAGGGCTGAAGGACGACGGGACGGTCGTGATCAACACCAAACGGTCCGCCGGTGAGATCCAGGCGGTATTTGGTGGGAAATGGCCGGTGGTTACCGTCAATGCCTCGGCCATCGCCAGGGAGCTGCTGGGGGTGAACATCGTCAACACCACCATGCTCGGGGCGATGCTGAGGGCCCTTCCCGTGGTGAAAACGGATTCCCTCGAGGGACCCTTGAACCACCGGTTCGGCGCACGCGCCAGGTCGAATTACCAGGCCGCCCTGCGGGCGTTCAAGGAGGCAGCGGTCAAAGAGAAATCGGCGACTCCTGAAAAACCGAAGATGCAGTTCACCCCTGAAAGGGTATTGACCTGGAAGGAGATGTTGCCTGGCTGCGCCGTGACCGAACCGGGGAGCACGGCGCAATACAGCACCGGCGACTGGAGGTCGCAGCGCCCTGTCTGGAACCACGACCTCTGCATCAAGTGCGGCATCTGCTATCTTGTGTGTCCCCAGGAATGCATCAGCCAGGATGAGCAGAAATGGTTCGGCGCTAATCTGTACCACTGCTACGGCTGCGGCACATGCTCCACGGAGTGCCCCACCCGGGCCATCAGCATGGTGGAGGAGGGAGAATAATGTCTAAACGAGTTGGCATGGAAGTCTCCCTGGTGGTGGCCGAGGCGGTAAAGCTGGCCCAGGCCGAAGTTATCGCGGCCTACCCTATAACGCCCCAGACCCATATCGCTGAAGGACTGGCGGAGAAGGTCGCCAACGGCGAACTCGATGCCGAGTATATCTGCGTGGAATCGGAGCATTCCGCCATGAGCGCCTGCCTCGGCTCCTCAGCCGCCGGCGCCCGGACCTATACCGCCAGCGCGGGCCAGGGCCTGGAGCTGATGCACGAGGTGCTCTTTGTGGCCTCCTCCATGCGGCTGCCCATAGTCATGAATGTGGCCAACCGGGCTCTGTCCGGACCCTTGAACGTCTGGGGCGACCATTCCGACGTGATGGCCACCCGGGACACCGGATGGATACAGATTTTCACAGAGAATGGCCAGGAGGTCTTCGACCATACTCTTTGCGCCTTCCGCATTGCCGAAGACCCCAGGGTGCTGATTCCCATGATGGTGCACCTGGATGGTTTTCATCTGTCGCACATGGTCGAACCCCTCCTGGTAGAGGACGAGGAGTTCGTCAAGAATTTCCTCCCGCCTTACACACACCCCTACGCCTTGAATCCGCTTAAACCGACCACCATGGGCGCCTTTACGCCTCCGGTCCACTATACGGAAGCCAAGAAGGCCCAGCAGGTAGCCCTGGAGGACTCGAAAAAGGTGGTACTGGAAGTGTGGGAGGAGTACGGAAAGCTGACGGGAAGGAACTACAAGCCCGTGGAGGGTTACCGAGCCGGAGACGCTGAAGTTCTCCTGCTGATGATGGGCAGCTACGCCGAAACGGCGTCGCTGGCCGTTGACAAGCTGAGGGACGAGGGCCACAAAGTCGGCCTCCTGAAACTGCGCTTGTGGCGGCCCTTCCCCTTCGAGGAGTTGCGCCAGGCGGTGAAGAACGCGAGGGTGGTGGAGGTGTTTGACCGCTGTCTTTCCTACGGCGGCCCCGGCGGGCCGGTGTGCTCCGAGGTCAAGGCGGCGCTCTACCCGGCGGCCAGGAAACCCAGGGTGCTGGGATTCGTAGGGGGCCTCGGCGGGCGTGATGTCTTCCCGGAGGATTTTGAGAACATTTTGAAAAAAGGCATCCAGGCGGTGAAGAAGAGACCGGCCCGGGAGTTCGAAATGATCGGAGTCAGGGAATAATGGACAAATACAGTGTATACGTGCCGGTCGTGGCGCCGGCGCGGGAGAATTTCGCTTCGGGCAACCGGGCCTGCGTGGGGTGCGGGGAGGCCCTGGCCCTGCGCTACTGCCTCAAGGCCCTGGGGCCGCAGATGGTGGTGGCCATGGCCACCGGCTGCATGGAAATCATTTCCTCGCAGTTCCCCCAGACCTCCTGGAAGGTCCCGTGGATACACACCCTTTTCGAAAACACGGCCGCCGTGGCTTCGGGCATCGAAGCGGCGTACAAGGTCATGAGGCGGAAAGGGAAGATCCAGCGCCATGCCCACGTGCTGGCCATCGGAGGGGATGGGGCAACCGCCGATATCGGCCTGCAGGCCCTGTCCGGGGCGCTGGAAAGAGGCCATGACTTCGTGTATATCTGCCTGGACAACGAGGCATACATGAACACCGGAGTCCAGCGTTCCAGCTCCACCCCCTACGGCGCCTCCACTACCACCGCGCCGCCGGGAAAGAAGAGTATGGGCCAGGTGACGTGGAAGAAGGACATGCCCGCTATTGCCGCCGCCCACAGGATACCCTATGTGGCCACTGCTTCTGCGGGTTATCCCTTCGACCTCATGGAGAAGGTCCAGAAGGCGGCCTTCCTGAACGGGCCGGCCTATGTTCACGTTTACTCCCCCTGCCCCACCGGCTGGCGTTCGCCGGTGGATGCCTCGGTCAAAGTCAGCCGCCTGGCCACGGAGTCAGGCGTTTTCCCGCTCTATGAAATCGAGAATGGAAAATACAAGCTGAACTTCGATTTCCCCCGGTTGCGTCCCATCACCGACTATTTTAAGATACAGGGACGGTTCCGCCACCTGCCGCCAGACGAAGTGCAGAAGATACAGGAGCGGGTTAGGGCGCAGTGGGAGGAACTGAAAGCGAAATGCCAGCCTGCCAGAAAGGAAACGGAGCTCGTTCATGCCTGATTCCGTCGCCGCCATCGTCGACAAGTACAACCGTGAACAGGGGTATATCGTGTCCATCCTTCAGGACATCCAGGAGGAGCAGCATTATCTTCCCAGGGCGGCCCTGCAGGAAGTCAGCAAGCTGCTGGCCGTGCCGATGAGCCAGGTCTACGCCGTGGCTTCCTTTTACAAGACGCTGAGCCTGGTACCCAGGGGCAAACATGTGATCCAGGTGTGCACGGGTACGGCGTGCCATGTCCGGGGGGCGGCCAGGATCGTGGATAAGCTGGAGCGCGACCTCAATGTCCAGCGGGGCCGGACGACCTTCGACAAGAGGTTCACCCTGGAAGAAGTGCGCTGCGTCGGCGCCTGCGCCATGGGGCCGGTGGTGGTGGTGGACAAGGACACGCACGGGAACGTGAACCTGGACAACGTGGACAACGTAATCAAGAAGTACGATTAGAAATGTCATTCTGAGCGAAGACGAGTCCCGATAGTATCGGGACGAGTCGGAGTCGAAGAACCTTTCGCCTGTTTGGCACCCGGCACGATCCCGACAAGTCGGGACGCCTGCGCCTTCGCTTCGCTCAGGGCTCC
>JACQUA010000322.1 GCA_016210565.1 Chloroflexota bacterium | reverse complement strand
GAAGTAGCGAGTAGCGAGTAGTGAGTAGTGAGTAGTGAGTAGAAAAGGTAGGGTGGGTTAAGCGCAGAGGGGTTCTGGGGCACGGGGGCGGCTGCGCGAACCCACCACGACCGTAGCCGCGGGGCAAGGGGTCTCCTTGCAAAGCTGATTGCGATGGCCGGTCGTTGCGAGCGAAGCGAAGCAATCTCCCGGACTGCCCGACCGAACCAGGGGATTGCTTCGTCACTTCGTTCCTCGCAAAGACAGGTCATCGTCGTTTGGAATTTGGTTCTTGGAATTTGGAATTTCCTCACATGGACCGGCTTGTAATCTTTGACACTACACTGAGGGACGGGGAGCAGGCGGCGGGGGCGGCGCTCAACGCCCAGGAGAAGCTGGAGATCGCCCGGCAACTGGCCAAGCTGGGCGTTGACGTCATCGAGGCCGGGTTCCCCATCGCCTCGCAGGGCGACTTCGAGGCCGTCCGGCTCATCGCGCAGCAGGTGCGGGAGAGTTCTATTTGCGCGCTATCCCATGCCACGCCGCCGGCGATAGACCGGGCCTGGGAATCCGTCAAGGATGCCGCCCATCCGCGCATCCACGTATTCCTGTCCACTTCCGACATACACCTGGAGCACCAGCTTCGCAAGACCAGGGAACAGGTGCTGAATACCGCCGGTGAAATGGTCGCCCGGGCCAGAGGATATTGCAGCGACATCGAGTTCTCCCCCATGGATGCCAGCCGCACCGACCCGGCTTTCCTCCACCAGGTAATCGAAAGAGTGATCGGCGCGGGCGCTACGACGGTTAATATCCCTGACACCGTGGGGTATGCCATCCCCGATGAGTGGGGCAGCGTGATCGAAGGGATAATCCGGAACGTGCCCAATATCCGTCAGGCCATTATCAGCGTCCATTGCCACAACGACCTGGGACTGGCGGTGGCCAACAGTCTCGAAGCCGTCCGCCGGGGCGCCAGGCAGGTGGAGTGCACCATCAACGGCATCGGCGAAAGGGCCGGCAACGCCGCCCTGGAAGAAATCGTCATGGCAATCAAGACCCGCCCGAACCGGTTTGACCTGGCCACCGGCGTTGACACCACCCAGATATATCGCACCAGCCGCCTGGTGAGCGAGCTCATCGGCTTCACGGTGCAGCGCAACAAGGCGATTGTGGGCGCCAACGCCTTCCGCCACCAGTCCGGAATCCACCAGGACGGCCTTCTGAAGTCGGCGATAACCTACGAAATCATGAACCCGCAGTCGGTAGGCATTCCTTCCAGCACTCTCGACATGGGCAAGCTCAGCGGGCGGCATGCATTCAACGAAAGACTGAAAGAGCTGGGCTACAGCTTGAATGAAGAAGAGCTCAGCCGGGCTTTTCGCGCCTTCAAGGACCTGGCCGACAAGAAGAAGCATATTACGGACAAGGATATCGCCTCGCTGGTGGCGCAGGAAATGCGGACGCTGTCCGAGACCTATCACCTGGAGTGTCTCCACGTATCCTGCGGCGACCATAATCCCACGGCCACGGTCCAGTTAAGGGGTCCCGACGGCCAGATCGTGGCCGATGCGGCCATCGGCACCGGCCCGGTGGACGCGGTCTACAAGGCCATCAACCGGCTGGTGGGCGTCCCCAACAGGCTGACCGAGTTCTCCGTGGAGTCGGTCACCGAAGGAATCGACGCCATCGGGGAGGTGCTGATTCGCATCGAAAGCGACGGCGTCACCTACACCGGCCGCGGCGCGGCTACCGATATCCTTGTTGCCAGCGCCAGGGCCTACATGAACGCCCTGAACCGGATGCTGGCCACGAAAAAAGAGGCGGGGAGGCGGCAGGGTGGCTAGCAGATCCGGTAGGACAGGCGTCCCTGCCTGTCCCGTCCCTGCCTGTCCCATCCCTGCCTGTCCCGTCCCTGCCTGTCCCATCCCTGCGTGTCTGACCTGCGTACGGTGGGTTCGCATCCCGATGCAATCGGGACTTCCCCGTCGCCCCTCTGTGCTTAAACAACCCCACACTGCTTGCGAGGCGCTCCCGTGACTATCGGCGCCACCCTGTCTGATAAAATACTGGCGGCCCACTCGGGGCGGAAGAAGGTCAGCCCGG
>JACQUA010000305.1 GCA_016210565.1 Chloroflexota bacterium | reverse complement strand
GTGGCGGGAAAACCCCGCTTCGGCCAGGCCATCGATCCCCAGGCGATCCGGGTCACGCTCGCCGAGCTGGTCGCCCACCCGGAGACCTACGAGGGGAAGAACGTGGTCGTCGAGGGGGAGTTTGCGGGCCGGTGCGGCGACGGCGACTTTTTCTTCAAGGACCAGTTCGAGCTCATTGAGGCGGATCCGCCCCAACCTGAGGTCTGTAAGCTGAAGAAGGGCACGAAGATCCGCCTCTACGGCTTGGTGAAGGTGCATCGCACGAGCGAGCCGGACGAGAAGGGCGAAGCCGCCGAGAAATTGGAGGCCGGTGAGAAGAAAGGCCAGGCCTACGTCAAGATCGTCGGCAAGGGGGTGGAGGTCCGATGAACCTGATCACGCTCAGCCTGAAGGATCTGCGGCGACGCCCGACGCGCTCCTTGCTGACCGCCGTCGGCGTGGCGCTGGCCAGCGCCACCCTGTTCAGCCTGCTCTCGTTCAACCTCGGCTACACGCGCTCCCTGAAGAAGGAAATGGCCGACTCGGGCATCCACATGCTCGTCTCCACCGAGGGCTGTCCGATGGAGGCGGCCTCGCTCGCCCTGCACGGGGGGGAGATCCCCAAGTTCCTGCCCCAGGCGCGCGTGCCCCTCATCCGCGCCTTGCAGGGCGTCCGGGCGGTGACGGGGATGCTCATCTTTTCCCTGCCGGGGGAGGGAAACCGCACCGACCTCTTCTATGGGGTGGACGACGAGCTCCGGAAGCTCAAGCCCCACTGGAAGCTCCGGGGCAGCTGGTTCCAGGGCGACCGTTCGATGGTGCTCGGCGCGGAGGCGGCGCTCGTCGAGAAGCGCAACGTGGGCGACAAGATCTACTTCCCCGAGATCGATACCGAGTTCACCATCACCGGGATCCTGGAGCGCACGGGCAGCGAGGACGATGGCTTCTTCTTCCTGCCCCTCCAGACGGCACAGCGCGTCTTCAGAAAGGAGGGGAAACTCACGGGCGTCGGCGTCAACGTGGGCGATGTCGAGCGAATCCAGCAGGTCAAGGATGGCATCGAGCGGATCCCCGACGTCTACGTGGTGACCGCCCAGCAGATGATGGATCAGATCCTGAAGCTGGTGGGATCGAGCAAGACGCTGATGTTCGCCGTGCTGGGCATCGCGCTGGCCATCGCCGTGTTGGGTGTGCTCAATACCGTGCTGATGTCGGTGATGGAGAAGACGCGCGAGTTTGGCTACATGCGCTGCGTGGGGGCCTCCCCGCGGGACGTTTTCCAGATCGTCCTCACCGAGACGGTGGTGCTCTGCCTGTCTGGCGGGCTGCTGGGCGCGACGGGGGGCGCGCTGGCCTCCTCGCTGGCCGACTGGCTGATCCGGGGTGTCCTACCCTACGCGCCGGCGGGAAAGATGGTCGGCTTCGACCCGGCGGTGCTTGGGCTCACGGTCATGACGGCGGTCGGCATCGGCGCTCTGGCGGGCCTGTATCCCAGTTGGAAGGCCTCGCATGTCTCGCCGATGGAGGCGATTCGCAACGAGTGACGTGGGGACTTCTTCGTCCGGGAGCAGGTGAAGCACCTGGCCAGGAGCGATGAGACAGTCGTTGGAACGCCAGGCAGGAGGCAATCCGATGGAAAGCTGCCATGAAAAGAAATCTCCTTGTTGTGGTCAGGAGGAGGCGGGCACCTGCCCTTCGCAACCAGAGACGCCCCCTTGGATCAGCGGCTGGCTTATGACTCCCAAGGGAAACGTCCCGCAAGTGGCCACTTCTTTGCAGCTCATCGACCGGGTTGGCTCGTTCAAGGCCCGCTGGAACATCGGGCGGATGAACTATTCGGTCGAGCCGGGCCTGTACGCAGTCGGGACGCCGTCGCCGGAATCCCCCGCACTCGTCTCGGCCAATTACAAGATGAGCTTCGACCGGCTGCGCTCCGAGCTCACCGGCCGTGATCTCTGGGTCCTGGTGCTGGACACCCAGGGCATCAACGTCTGGTGTGCCGCCGGCAAGGGGACTTTTGGCACCGATGAGCTGGTCCGCCAAATCCAAGCCACCCGGCTCCGCGAAATGGTGTCCCACAGGACGCTGATCCTCCCTCAACTGGGCGCCCCGGGCGTCGCCGCACACCAGGTCGAGAGACGCACCGGCTTCAGGGTGGTCTACGGCCCGGTGCGCGCCTCCGACCTGCCGGCCTTGCTGGATGCCGGGATGAAGGCAACACCCGAGATGCGCCGGGTGCGTTTCACGACCAAAGACCGGCTCGCGCTGACCCCGATCGAGCTTGTCCTGGGGTTTCAATATATTCTGGCGGCGGCGATCGTCCTTCCGTTGCTGGGGGGGTGGGGACGGGATGGCTACGCCTTGGTCAACGTGTCGAGCGTGGGGCTGCGCGCCGTGCTGCTCTTCCTGGTTGGCTATCTCGGTGGGGCCTTGATAACCCCCTTGTTTCTTCCCTGGCTGCCCGGACGCGCGTTCGCCATGAAAGGCGCCCTCGTGGGACTGTTCCTGGCCGCCGGAACTGTGGCGCTGGGATGGGAGACGCCCCTGTCGTTATCTCAAGGCTTGAATCTTCTCGCCTGGTCGATGCTCTTGCCGGCGACGAGCGCATTCTTCGCCATGAATTTCACCGGGGCTTCCACCTATACCTCCCTGTCCGGCGTGCGCAAAGAGGTGCACGTTGCGCTACCCTTACAGCTGGCAGCGGTTGGCACAGGCCTCGTACTGTGGATGGTCAGCCATTTCGTCTAAACGGAAGGAGCTCAGCAGATGGACGGATTGAAGTACCTCAGGGACGTGGTCACTTTGAAGCTGGTCGTCGAAAAGTGCATCGGCTGCGGCCGCTGCACGGAAGTCTGTCCGCACGCAGTCTTTTTCCTCGAGCGGAAAAGGGCCCGGATTCAGGATCGCGACGCCTGTATGGAATGCGGTGCATGCGCGATCAACTGCCCGGTCGAGGCCATCACGGTCAACTCGGGGGTGGGCTGCGCGGCCTCCATCCTTGCCGGAGCCCGCCGGGGCGCCCAGCTCGATGGCGGGTGTTCGGCCACCTCCTGCTGTGGCGAAACCAATTCCTGTTCTTGAGCGAACCTTGAACATCGGGCGGAATCATCGTCCACGCCTGCCGATCGCAAAACGAACCACGTTGGCGCTCTGGAGGGCAGCCATGAGAGAGGGGGAATGAGACCATGAGCGAACAGGGCTCACGAATAGCCAGAGAGGCCCTCGATGCGCAACGTCAGCATTGGGAGAGGACGTTTTCAACCACGCCTCAGATGTTCGGCGATGAGCTGGTCGGCATCGAGGAGTTTGAAGAAGGCGATCTTCCCAAG
>JACQUA010000304.1 GCA_016210565.1 Chloroflexota bacterium | reverse complement strand
GGCCTCCTCGTGATGATAGGCCATTTTCATCCTTCATGGCGCCCGCTGCAAGCGGGCATGGGTGCTTGTTACTTGTTTGTTACTTGTCACTTCTGAGGAGCATTTATGGGCATTCTCGACGGCAGCCGGAGGAGGCAGGAAAAAGACATCCAGCGGGAGGTCAAATACAAGCAGGGCATCATCCGGGTGAGGGGCTTCATCCATCGCAGCCGGGAATCGCAGAAGCAGTTATGGGACCTGGGGAAGCGGGCGCTGAAGCTGGGGGACCAGCGGCAGTTCCACAACATCGCCCGCTCCTATCTGCGGACCGGCGAGATCGTATCGCGCTGGGAGCGCTACCTGGTAGCCGCGGAGACCATCAACCTGCAGCGGGGCCAGGTGAAGGCCGCCGGTGAATTCGTGCAATCCATCCATGCCCTGTCGGAGTCGATGATGGCCGGGGCACGACCGGAGGAGGTGGTGAAGATGCAGGTTGAGCTGGAGCAGGCCCTGGCCCGGGCGCAGAACATCGATGAGACCCTGGGCGCGGTGATGGACTCCAGCGCGGATACCGTTTTCTCCTCAGAGGGGCTGAGCGAGGAATCCTTGAAGGAGATCAGGGACGCCATGTCCGCCGAGGCTGCCCACGAAGAGTCTTCAACCGTTCAGGACGAGCGCATCGCCCAGGGCATCAAGGCCATCGAAGAGGCCATGCGAAGGGAGATCAAGTAGCGTCGACGTGTGATGCCGGATAATCTTTCTTTCCTTCTGGACAAGAGCGTCGCCCACCTGGGGAAAGGGCACGAATTGCAGCGGCAGGGCAACCTGCCCGAAGCAAGGTATAACCTTTTGAAGGCCGCCGAGTTCCTGTTTAAGGCGGCCGAGAGGACGCCGCCGCCGCTTAAAGAAAAGCGCATCGAGCGGGCGCAGGCCATCGTCGCCCAGGCCGAGGCCATACGGAACGCGGTTCCGGGCCTGCCAGCCGCGGGCGCCGGCCCCGGCAGAGCCGCCGAGCAAACCGCCGCCGGCGCTGGCGAATGGCAGGTCCGGGAGAAGCCGGATGTCAGGCTGGCGGACGTCGCCGGCCTGGGCGAGGCCAAGGAGCAGATCCTTATCAAGATGGTCTATCCCTTCACCCATCCCGAGCTGGCCAGGAAATACGGCATCAAGAAGGGCGGCGGCCTGCTCCTGTACGGGCCCCCGGGCACCGGTAAGACGATGATAGCCAAAGCCGTGGCCGGCGAGATCGACGCCGCTTTCTACACCGTCAAACCGTCGGAGGTCATGAGCAAATGGGTCGGCGAGGCCGAGCAGAACATCGCCCGCTTGTTCGACAGCGCTCGGAAACAACCCCGGGCGGTGATCTTCCTGGACGAGGTGGAAGCCCTGGCGCCGCGCCGCAGTCACAATATTTCTACGGTCATGGCGCGGCTGGTGCCCCAGATTCTCTCCGAGCTTGAGGGCTTCGACTCGAAAGCGGACAGGCCTAATACCCTGCTTTTCATCGGCGCTACCAATGAGCCATGGTCGCTGGATGAGGCCATTTTGAGGCCCGGCCGGCTGGATGAGAAACTCTATATCCCTTTGCCCGACTTTGCCGCACGCAAGCAGATTCTCCAGTCGAATTTGAAGGGCAAACCGCTGTCGCCGGGGCTCGACCTGGATGAGGTGGCGAAGATGACCGAGGGCTACAGCGGGGCCGACCTGCGCCGCCTCTGTGAGAAGGCCAGCGACGCGCCGTTCCTGGAGTCCATCCAGACCGGCCTGGAGCGGCCCATCGAGATGGAGGATATTCTGACCGTCCTGCGCACGCTGAAGCCCTCGGTGTCGCCCAGGAACCTGGAGCGGTTCCATAGATTTGCTGCCGAAGGGTCTTTATGATTATGGCCATGCTGACCAAACAGGAAAAAAGAAAACAGATGATCAATCTGGCGATGCGACGCCAGCGCCCGGGGTCGGGCAGCCTGATAGCATTCTTAAAGAAAAGGACCGCGGTGATCAATTACCCTGACCTTTCGCCGGTTTTGGACCCGATCCCCTGGGCGGTAGTCGGCGCTGTAGCCACCCGCCTCTATATGCCGGAGAGGTTGACGCAAGACCTGGACATAGTCATACGTAAGTCGGATTCCGGAGAAGCGCAGAGAAGATTGGTAGGTGCGGGCTTCAACCGGCAGGGAAGGCTTTCGGTAGGAGGGTGGTCATGGCTGACACCGGACGGCAGGATGCTGGACGTCGTGGAAAGCTCCGAAGACTGGCTGGACCAGGCGCTTGCTGAAGCCAGGAACAACAGGGACCGCCAGGGCCTGCCGGTATTGCCGTTGCCTTACCTGGTACTAGTGAAATATCAATCCGGTCGCCTTCAGGACCTGGCGGACATTTCCCGCATGCTGGGGCAGGCCGACCAGACGGCCCTGGAGCGTGTCCGAGAACTGTTTTCAAAGCTGTCGCCAGAAGACCGCGAAGACCTGGAAAGCCTGATCACGCTGGGCCAACTTGAAATGAAGGAACCCGGCGGGCATTAACTTCCCTCTCCCTTGACGGGAGAGGGTCAGGGTGAGGGTGACAATGGACGATCCCCCTAACCAGCCGCGTGTAGCCGACAGCATGTTCGTCAGGAGCGTGCTGAACCAGATCGGCGTCCAGATACAGAACCTGAACGTCGGCCCCGACGAGAGCCGGGTCAAGGAACTGGTAGCCGACACCATTGTCGAGCAGCTCAAGAGGGCCTTCTCCGACCCCGGGCTGGCCGAGCAACTGGGAACGATTGTCAACCGCAAGCTGGACGAACGCTTCATAGGCATGCGGGGAATTCCCGGGGCCGGCGGAAGCATGGCCAGCCGCCTGTGGCGCCAGACCGAAAGCGAGGTGGCCAGCACCCTGCAGGCGGCCGTTGCCGCCTTTCAGTACACTGTTTCGTTGCAGGGGCCGTCCGGCGCGGTCAGTTTTCCCCTGGACGGGCGGCTGGAAATCGGCCGGGACGCCAGCGCCGAAATAGTGGTGCGCTGCGGCGACGTCATCAAAAAAACGGGCATACTGGACCAGAATGTCTCCCGCAGCCACCTGCTGGTCTACCAGGACGGCGGCAAGGTCATGGTCCAGGACGCGGGCAGCACTAACGGCACGTTCCTGGACCGCAAATGTCTGCCCGGCTGGCGCAAGAGGCGCCCCAGCGACCCGGTGTGCGTCGATTGTGGGTGTTCTATCGCCATCGGCGCCACCACCCTTCGAATACTGGCACGGGAAATCGCTACCCGGTAGGGGCGAACCGGTGTGTTCGCCCGCAGTCCCGTAGGGGCCAACCGGTGTTTTGCCCCGCGGGCAGACGCCTCCGCCTTAGGCGGACCCCTGCGCAAGGGAAATTGTGAGAGGGTAATGGACAGATTTCAATGATGCCTGGTCTCGACAACAAATACCAGAGGACGGAGCTATTAGGCGCCGGCGGATTTGCCGAGGTCTACAAGGCTATCCGCAAAGAGGACGGCCTCACCGTGGCCCTCAAGGTGCCGCGGCTGGCGGGGTTCCAGACGACCCAGCCGGAGGCATTCCTTAAAGAGGCCGACCACTGGAAGAACCTGAGGCATCCGGGCATTGTGCGGCTCATCGAGTTCGGCCAGACGCCCATACCGTACATCGCCATGGAGTACATGCCGGGAGGGTCATTACGGTCCCGTATCGGCTCGCTGACCCTGCCCGAGGCCCTGGCCATCGCCGGGCAACTGGCCGAGGCCCTGTTCTACGCCCACCGCCACGGCCTGGTGCACCTGGACATCAAGCCGGAAAACGTCCTGTTCGACGGGGC